>JBASRP010000326.1:0-9401 GCA_049273905.1 Actinomycetota bacterium | reverse complement strand
GCGACGGTCAGCCGGCGGTGCCGGCGAAGACGGCGTCGGTTACGCGCGGCATCACCGTGCAGGAGCTCGGCGCCAAGCTCTCGATCGCCGCGACCGACATCATCAAGAAGCTCTTCGCGCTCGGCGAGATGGTGACGATCACGCAGTCGCTGTCCGACGAGGCGATCGAATTGATCGCCTCCGAGTACGGCTACCAGGTCCAGATCGTGTCTCCGAGCGACGAGGCGGACGAGATCCCGCTCGAGGACGACAAGCCGGAAGACCTCCAGCCGCGTCCGCCGGTCATCACGGTGATGGGGCACGTCGACCACGGTAAGACGAAGCTTCTCGACTCGATCCGCCAGACCGATGTGGTCGCCGGCGAGGCCGGCGGCATCACGCAGCACATCGGCGCGTACCAGACCGTCAAGAACGGCCGGAAGATCACCTTCATCGACACGCCGGGCCACGAAGCCTTCACGCAGATGCGTGCGCGCGGCGCCGCGGCGACGGACATCGCCGTGCTCGTGGTCGCGGCCGACGACGGCGTGAAGCCGCAGACGCTCGAGGCGCTGTCGCACGCACGCGCCGCCGAGGTGCCGATCATCGTCGCGGTGAACAAGGTCGACAAGCCCGAAGCAGACCCGATGCGCGTGCGCACGCAGCTGAGCGAGCAAGGGCTGCAGCCGGAGGAGTGGGGCGGTCAGGCGATCTTCGTCGACGTGTCTGCGAAGACCGGCCAGAACATCGACCAGCTGCTCGACATGTTGCTCCTCGTCGCGGATGTCGAGGAATTGAAGGCCAATCCGAAGGCCCCGGCGCGCGGCGTCGCGATCGAGGCGCACCTCGACAAGGGCCGCGGGCCCGTCGCGACCGTGTTGGTACAGCGCGGCACGCTGACGACCGGAGACAACATCGTGTGCGGCGGCGCCTGGGCGCGCGTGCGGGCGATGCTCGACGAGCATGGGCGTCCGGTGAAGGAGGCCCCCCCGGGCACGCCGGTCCAGGTGCTCGGCTTCTCGACCGTGCCGGCGGCCGGCGACTCGTTCACCGTCGTCGCCGACGAGCGCGCCGCGCGGCACATCGCGCAGGAGCGACTGCACAAGCAGCGTACGGCCGAGCTGGTGTCGCAGAAGCGCGTCACGATGGACGAGCTGTTCGCGCAGATCGGCGAGGGCGAGATCACCGAGCTGAACGTGATCCTCAAAGCCGACGTGCAAGGCTCACTGGAAGCGATCGACGACGCGCTCACCAAGATCGAGATCGGCGACGTCCGGGTGCGCGTGTTGCACAAAGCCGCGGGCGCGATCAGCGAGAACGACGTTTCGCTCGCGCAGGCGTCGGGTGCGGTCGTGATCGGGTTCAACGTGCGACCCGATCCCGGGGCGCGCGCGCTCGCCGAGAAGGAGAGCGTCGACATCCGCACCTACCAGATCATCTACAAGCTGGTAGAGGACGTGGAGGCGGCGCTCAAGGGCATGCTCAAGCCCGAGTACGAGGAGCGCGTCCTCGGGCGGGCCGTCGTCCGGCAGACGTTCAAGGTCCCCAAGATCGGCGTCATCGCCGGCTGCTACGTCGAGGAAGGCACGATCCCGCGCAACGCGAAGGTGCGGCTGCTGCGTGAGGGCGTCGTGCTCGCGGACTCGCAGATCTCATCGCTGAAACGCTTCAAGGACGACGCCCGCGAGGTGCAGCAGGGCTACGAGTGCGGCATCGGCATCGACGATTACCAAGACATCAAAGAGGGCGACGTCCTCGAGGCCTACGAGATCCGCGAGATCGTCCGGTCCTAGGTCCGGTGTTCGTCGGTATCGCTCGCTTCGAGTTGCGGATACCCGGCTGCACGTCCCTCAAGGAAAAGCGCTCCGCCATCCGCGGGCTGACCGGCCTGATCAAGCAGAAGTTCAACGCCGCGGTGGCTGAGGTGGCTCTCCAAGACCAGCACCAGCGAGCGACGCTCGGCGTCTCGGTGATCGCCGACACACAGTTCCACGTCCGCCGGGTGTTGCACGAGCTGGAGCGGCACGTGGAGACCTATCCGCGCGTCGAAACGATCGATGTGCACGTCGAACTCGTAAGCCCGGAATAGAGATGGAGAACCGTTCGATCTGGCACGTGGTCGCGCTGGTCGCGACGCTCGGCCTCGCCGCGCTGGTCGCGGTGGTGGCCGTCACGCGCTCCGACAAGCAGGAGCCGTCGGCGGAAGCGAGCCCATCCGTCACCGCATCGGCCAGCCCGTCCGCCTCGCCCGGCCTCTCGGGCGACGGACCGTTCGTCGTCTACGCGCTCGGCAACGAGATCCTCGCGTTCGACGTCGCCGGCGGAAAGTCTGTGTCGCTGGGCAAGGTCGAGGGGTTCCTCGCGGTCTCGGAGGGCGGCCGGCAGCCGGGGAGCGGACGCCTCGTCGCCTTCACCACCGCGGAAGGGAACCTCTGGACCGTCGCGCGCCGGGGCCTGACACACGTGCTGACGATCCCGACGACGGCCGGCTCGGCGTTCAAGGGTGCTCTCGTCTCGCCGGACGATCGCAAGGTAGCGGTCGCGACGTCGGGGATCGCGCCGACCACTGTCGTCGTGGATCTAGCGACGAAGAAGCCGACCAACATCAAACGGACGAAACGGGGGCAGTATCCCGACGAAGCGCTGGTGCCCGTGGCCTGGAGTCTCGGCGGGACGCTGCTGTACGAGATCCCGTATTGCGAGTGCGACGCGGGGACGCCGGGCCTGTTCGCCCTCGACACGACGACGGCGGCCTCCACGCGTGTGCCCGGTACGGCGACGACGAACCTCTTCTATCTCGCGGCCGCCCCGTCGGGACAGGCGCTGTACTACGGAACGGCGTCGGACGCCGGCTGTCCGAGCGGACCCGCCCGCGACTCGTGCGAGGGCCCGCCGTTCTACCTCCGGCGTCTCGCCGCCGGCGAGGCCGGCTCGGACATCATCCGTCGCGCGCGCGACTATCCGTTCATCGCCGACGCGATTTCGCAAGGCGGCGACCTCGTCCTCGTGCATCGTCCGATCTCGGAGAGCCAGGGCGCGCGTCTCGAGCTGTACTCCGCGGAGGGCGAGCGGCAACCCGCGCCGCGCGGCGTGCCGGCGGGCGGTGGAACCGGTCTCGCGATCCTCCCGAACGACGTGTTCGTGATCGCCGCGACCGTCGAGAACCGCCCGGCGTTCGTCCTTCTGAAGGACGGCGTCGCGATCACGATCTCGCGCGAGCCCGAGACGGGCGAAACCCTCACATACCTCGGCTGGCTCCGTTGAGTCGCCCCGCAACCGGGCGCCCCGGCGCCCCGACTAGACTGTCCGCATGAGCCCCGCGAACTATCCACGCGCGGCCCGCGTCCGGGAGGCCATCAAAGAGGTGCTTGCGTCGCAGGTAGACCGCTTGAAGGACCCCGGGGTCGGTTTCGTGACGATAACCGACGTCACGATGTCGCCCGACCTGCGCCATGCGAAGGCCTTCTACACGGTGTACGGCAGCGACGTGGAGAGAGCGGCGACGCGCGACGCACTGCGCCGGGCGACGAAACATCTGCGGACGGCCGTCGCGCACGAGGTCCGGCTGCGCTACGCGCCGACGCTTGAGTTCGCAGAAGATCCGATCCCCGAGCGCACTCAACGCATCGAGTCTTTGCTCGAAGGCGTGCGCCGCAACGACGAGGACGAGGCATGATCGACGAGAAATCCTGGGACGACGCCATCGACGAGATCGAGGGCGCGCAGCAGATCGTCCTCGCGTGCCATCAAGGTCCGGACGGTGACGCGCTGGGCTCGATGTTGGCGCTACAGCTCGCTTTGAAAAAGCGGGGTGTCGAGGCGATCGCGTCGTGGGGCAGCGAGCCGTTCAGCGTGCCGCGGCACTACGCGTTCCTCCCCGGTCTCGACGGACTGTCGCCGCCGGAGACTGTGACCGCCGCGCCGGAGCTGATGGTCACGTTCGACTGCGGGTCGTTCGAGCGACTGGGGACGCTCGAGCCCAACGCCCGCGCGGCGAAGTCGCTCGTGGTTGTCGACCACCACGTCTCGAATGATTCCTTCGGCACCGTCAACCTGATCGATGCCGACGTCGCGGCCAGCGCGGTCGTCGTGTACCACTTGATCAAGCGGATGCGGATCGACCTCGACCGCGACGTCGCGATGTGCCTCTATACCGGAATCCTCACCGACACCGGGTCGTTCAAGTACCGCAACACGACACCCGAGATCCACGCGATCGCCGGGGACCTCATCTCGTACGGGATCGCGCACGACGAGATCGCGCGCCTCGTCTACGACACGCACCCGGTCGGGTACCTGAAGCTCCTCGCCGTCGCGCTGGACCGCGCCGAGCTGGTGCCCGAGGCCAGCATGATCTGGACCTGGATCACCGACGACGACTTGCAGAAGCACGGCGTCGGGATGGAGGACACCGAGGCGCTGATCGATGCGATCCGCACCGCCGACGTGGCCGAGGTCGCGTGCGTGCTGAAGGAGCTCGACCCCGGGATCTACAAGGTGTCGATGCGCTCCAAGGGATCGGTCAACGTCGGCGCGGTGTGCGAAAGCTTCGGCGGCGGCGGCCACGCCTTCGCGGCCGGCTTCACCGCCAACGGCGGCGATCCGCGCGCGATCGTGACCTCGATCGCCGAGAAGCTCCGCGGGTAGCGCCCGGCGCGGGTGGACGGGATCCTCGTGGTCGACAAGCCTGCCGGGATGACGTCGCACGACGCCGTCGCCGTCGTCCGTAAGCGGCTGGGGGAGAAGCGTGTGGGCCACGCCGGGACGCTCGACCCCGACGCGACCGGTGTGCTCGTCCTCGGACTCGGCCGGGCGACGCGCATGATGCGCTTCATCGAGGTCCACGAGAAGGAGTACGTCGCCGACGTGATCCTGGGCGAGGAGACGAGCACGCAAGATGCGTCGGGCGAGGTCCTCGCGACGGCCGACGCGTCGCGTGTCACGCGCGACGACGTCGAACGCGCCGTCGCGTCCTTCGTCGGCGAGATCGAGCAGGTTCCGCCGATGGTGAGCGCGGTCAAGGTCGGGGGAGAGCGTCTCTACAAGAAGGCGCGCCGTGGCGAGGAGGTCGAGCGCGCTCCTCGGCGCGTGCGGATAGACGAGATCGGCGTGGAAGATTTCGAGGCGGGGGGCCGCGCGCGTGCCGGCCTGCGCGTGCGCTGCTCGCGCGGGACCTACATCCGGACGCTCGCGCACGACATCGGCCGTGCTCTCGAGGTCGGCGGACACATTGCGACGCTGCGCCGCACGCGCGTCGGGAGCTTCGACGAGGGCCGGGCGGTCGCTCTCGACGAGGTCTCCCCGTCGTCGGTCCGCCCGATCCTCGACGCCGTGGCGTCGTATCCTCACCGTTCCGTGAGCGAGGACGAGGCCAGAGCGGTTATCCACGGCAAGTCGTTGCCGCCGTTCGGCGTTGAGGGTCCGTACGCGGTGATCGGTCCTGCCGGCCTGGTCTCGATGTCCGAGGATCGCGGCGACGAGTCGCGGCCGATCTGCGTGGTGGGCGCGTGAAGACGATCCAAGGCCTCGGCGGTGTGCCGCCGGACGTCAAGCCGTCGGTGGCGACGGTCGGCGTGTTCGACGGCGTGCACGTCGGGCACCAGATGCTCATCGGACGGGTCGTCGAGGAAGCGCGGAATCGCGCCGCCAATGCCGTCGTCGTCACATTCGACAGGCACCCCCTGGAGCTGCTCTCGCCGCCCGACGCGCCGCAACTCATCACGACACTGCGACAGCGCGCCGAGGTCTTCGAGGAGCTTGGGGTCGACGTGCTTCTCGTCCTTCGCTTCGACGACAAGTTCCGTCAGTACCCGGCCGAGCATTTCATCGAGGCGGTCCTCGTTGAGGCGCTCGGCGTCGTGCATCTCGTCGTCGGCGCGAACTTCCGCTTCGGGCACGGCGGCACCGGCACGGTCGAGATGCTGACCGACCTCGGAGCGAAGCACGGCTTCACCGTGGACGTCTTCAAGCTCCTCGGGGAAGAGAAAGGTCAGCCGGCCGTCTCGTCGTCGCTGATCCGCAGACAGCTCGCCGAAGGCGACGTCGAGCACGTCGCCGAGGAGCTCGGCCGGCCGTTCCGCCTCGAGGGGCACGTCGTGAAGGGCGCCGGCCGCGGGCGTGAGCTCGGGATCCCGACCGCGAACCTCGACGTGCCGGACAAGGTGATCCTGCCGAAAGTCGGGATCTACGCGGGATACCTCGAGCACGCCGGCGAGCGCCACGAAGCCGTGATCAGCGTGGGGTACAACCCGACCTTCGAAGAGCGAGACCGTCCCATCGTCGAGGTGCACGCGCTCGACTTCGATGCCGATCTCTACGGGAAGGTGATCGGCGTCGAGTTCACGCACCATCTGCGTGACGAGGTGAAGTTCGAGAGTGCCGACGCCCTCATGGAGCAGATCCGGCGCGACATCACGCAGGCGCGCGAGCTTCTCGGCAGCTGACCGAGCAGGAGAACGGTCCTCGCGCGGCCAATCCTTGGACCGGGAAACCGGCCTGACGCCGCAATTTCTGCTGCTGCGCCGGACCCAGATCGGCCGCTACGGACGGTGATCCGGCAGGCGGAGCAGGCCTCCCGAGGAAGTGTCTGACGCGTCAGACACTGTCGACACCGTCTGACGTGTCAGACACTCTCTCGGAGAGGGGCCCGCTGGCCCGGCCCCAAAAGCAGGAGAAAAAGGGCGCCCGCGCCCTATCTCCGCTGCTCTGGTAGCATGCCCGACAACGCATGCCACTCACGACCGAGCAAAAGTCGCCTCTGATCTCCGAGTACCGGATCCACGAGAAGGACACCGGCTCCGCGGAGGTCCAGGTCGCGCTTCTGACCAAGCGGATCAACGACCTGACGGAGCACCTCAAGTCTTTCAAGAAGGATCACCACTCGCGCCGCGGCTTGCTCATGATGGTTGGTAAGCGCCGCCGGCTGCTCGAGTACATCAAGAAGCAGAACGTCGCGAAATATCGAGAGCTCATCGAGCGTCTCGGTCTGCGGCGGTAAGCACGAGGGGCGCGATGAGCGCCCCTCCTTCACAGAAGGAGAAGGTAGAGAGTTCAGGCAACACCGGGAGTGGACGCCGGAGTCAGTCCTCGGTCGCGAGTCACCAGTCCGCTGGTAGCCCACCACTGAGAACTGGCCCCACAGAACGGCGGATCCACCTCCGGAGACGAAAGAGGGCTGCGAAGCCCAGAGGAGGATCTGCTATGGCATCTGCATTCACCCTCGAGAGAGAGATCGAGGGCAAGACCTACCGTTTCGAATCCGGCAAGCTCGCGACGCTCGCCGACGGCGCCGTCGTCGTCAAGGTCGACGACACCGAGGTGCTCGTCACCGCGGTCGCGTCGAAGAAACCCAAGGAGCAGCTGGACTTCTTCCCGCTGACCGTCGACGTCGAAGAGCGCATGTACGCCGTGGGGAAGATCCCCGGCTCGTTCTTCCGGCGTGAGGGCCGCCCGTCCGAGAACGCGATCCTGACCGCGCGGCTGATCGACCGTCCGCTGCGGCCGTCGTTCCCGAAGGGCTTCCGTAACGAGGTCCACGTGATCGCGACGATCCTGTCGGCCGATCAGGCCAACCAGCCCGACGTGATCTCGATCACCGGCGCGTCGATGGCTGTGATCCTCGGCGGCATGCCGTTCGAGGGCCCGCTCGCCGGGCTGCGCCTCGGCTACAAGGGCGGCTCCTGGATCACGAACCCGACGTTCCAAGAGATCGACGAGTGCACCTTCGACCTCGTCGTCGCCGGCGGCCTCAACGACAAGGGCGACGTCGACATCATCATGGTCGAGGCCGAAGCCACGGTCGGCGCGTGGAATCTGATCAAGGCCGGCCACCCGGCGCCGACGGAAGACATCGTCGCCGAGGGCCTCGAGTTCGCGAAGGGGCCGATCCGCGACTTCTGCGAGATGCAGGCCGAGTTCGCGAAGCTCGCCGCGAAGCCCGTGCGCGAGTTCCCGACCTACCCGGAGTACGGCGACGACGTTATGTCGCGCGTGGAAGAGCTCGCCAAGTCACAGATGGCGGAAGCGCTGCAGGTGGCCGACAAGGCCGAGCGCGAGACGAAGCTCGACGCGCTCAAGGACGAGGTCAAGACGGCGCTGGGCGCCGTCGAGGAACTCGCCGAACGCGACAAGGAGTTCTCGCCGGCCTACCGCTCGCTCACGAAGAAGCTCGTGCGCCGGCGGATCATCGAGGAAGGGCTCCGCATCGACGGCCGCAAGGCCGACGAGATCCGTCCCCTGTCGGCGGAAGTCACATTGCTGCGCCGCGCGCACGGGACCGGACTCTTCCAGCGCGGCGAGACGCAGGTGCTGTCGATCGCCACGCTCGGGATGATGCGCATGGAGCAGATGATCGACACGATCGATCCCGAAGAGTCGAAGCGCTACATGCACCACTACAACTTCCCGCCGTTCTCGACCGGCGAGACGGGCTTCATGCGGGGCCCGAAGCGGCGTGAGATCGGTCACGGTGCGCTCGCGGAGCGGGCTCTCCTCCCGGTGATCCCGCCGGAAGACGAGTTCCCGTACGCGCTGCGTGTCGTATCCGAGGTTCTGTCCTCGAACGGCTCGACGTCGATGGCGAGCGTCTGCGGGTCGACGCTGGCGCTTATGGACGCCGGCGTTCCGATCTACGACATGGTCGCGGGGATCGCGATGGGCCTGATCCACGAGAACGGGGAGTACGTCACGCTGACGGACATCCTCGGGGCCGAGGACGCGTTCGGCGACATGGACTTCAAGGTCGCCGGGACGAAGGACTTCGTCACCGCGTTGCAGCTCGACACGAAGCTGACGGGCATCCCGTCTGACGTGCTCGCGCAAGCGCTGTCACAGGCGAAGCAGGCACGCCTGCAGATCCTCGACGTGATCAAAACGGCGTTGCCGGCGCCGCGGTCGGAGTTGTCGCCGCTCGCGCCGCACATCATCACGATCCAGATCCCGGTGGACAAGATCGGTGAGGTGATCGGGCCGAAGGGCAAGAAGATCAACGAGATCCAGGCCGACACCGGCGCCGAGATCGACATCCAGGACGACGGACGCATCTTCATCGCCTCCAAGGGCAACGAGGGCGCCGCGGAAGCGCAGCGCCGCATCCAGGAGATCGCGAACCCCGTCATGCCGGAGATCGGGCAGCGCTTCATGGGCAAGGTCGCCGGGCTCACCGACTTCGGTGCGTTCGTGTCGATCCCCGGTGGCAAGGACGGACTGCTGCACGTCTCGAAGCTCGGTCTCGGCAAGAAGCGCATCGGGCATCCGTCCGAGGTGCTCGAGATGGGTCAGGAGATCGAGGTGCAGGTTATGCGGATCGACGAGCGGGCGGGGAAGATCTCGCTCGCGCCGATCGACCCGGAGACGAACGAAGCGTTCGAGCCGCCGGAGCGCCCGCGCGAGGACCGCGGTGACCGCGGTGACCGCGGCCGCGG
>JBASRP010000322.1:0-1660 GCA_049273905.1 Actinomycetota bacterium | reverse complement strand
ACTGGCAATCTGCTGTTCTTATCGGGTCATATCGCCAAGCGCAACGGTCAACCGTGGGTTGGCCAGCTTGGAGGAGATCTCACGACCGCAGAAGGTAAAGAAGGCGCCCGGGCTGTGGCGATCGATCTGATAGGCACACTCCACGCGGCGGTGGGTGACCTAAACCGCATCAGACGCATCGTGAAGCTGATGGTGCTCGTCAACAGCACTTCTACATTCACCGAACAGCATCTGGTAGCAAATGGTGCGTCTGAGCTTTTCGAAGAAGTATTTGGACCCTTGGGAATGCACGTTCGTTGCGCATACGGCGTTGCTCAGATTCCTTTCGGATCCTGCGTTGAGATCGATCTGGTCGCGGAGTGCGATGACGCTTCGTAAGGGTGGGGAATGAAAGCGATCCGGGTAAATCAATTCGGCGGTCCCGAAGTGCTTAGTGTGGAAGTCGTGGATGATCCGGTTCCGCGAGCAGCTGAGGTCGTGGTCAGGGTTAAAGCCGCTGGAGTGAACCCGTACGATACGTACATGCGTGCCGGCGCCTATGGATCAAACAATCCGTCGTTACCTTACACGCCAGGAACGGACGCGGCCGGCGTCGTCGAACTTATCGGAACAGCCGTCAATGACCTGGCGATCGGTGATCGGGTTTTTACTATAGGTAGATGGTTCTGATTCCGTCGGTTCTGGTGAGGAAAAACCTCTTTGGGACTATTAGGCGATTGAGAACAAGCGTTGAAAGCTGGGAAAGGCCAGTGACCCTGTTGAACTATCGCGTCGTGGACGTCTTTACCACACAAGCGCTCGAGGGAAACCCCCTGGCGGTATTTACCGACGCGTCTCAAATTGAAGAGCCGGTCATGCAAAAGATTGCCCGCGAAATGAATTTGGCTGAGACGGCCTTCCTGCTGCCCTCCGACAATCCGGATTGCGCTGCGCGCGTCCGAATATTCACTCCACAAAAGGAGATGATCTTCGCAGGCCATCCAACGATCGGCACGAGCTTCGTCCTTCTTGACGAAGCCATCGTACCGCTCAACTCAGACTCGTTTTGTCTTGAGGAGAAGATCGGGCCGGTTCAAATTTGGGTTGAAAACGGCGAGCGTCCAATGATTTGGCTGCGAACACCAGCGATCTCGGAAGGTAAGCGGTATGACTGTTCTATTTGTGCGCAGGCCATTGGACTTGACGAAGACGACTTGCTCAACCTCGCGCCCCAGCTGCTCGATGCCGGGAATCCAACGCTGTTGATTGCGCTCAAAGATAAAGAAGCGGTGGATAGAGCTTGGCTCGATGTACAGGGTATGAGCAGTCTCAGAGACGGCGCTTCGGAACCGTTTTGTGTTTTCGTGTTTTGCGTAACAAAGGAGGGCGCTTATTCGCGCATGTTCGCACCCGACTATGGCGTACCGGAAGACCCGGCTACGGGGAGTTCGACGGGACCTCTGGCGGCTTTCATGATCAAGCACGGCCTTATATCGGGCGTCTCGGGCACCAGGCTTATTAGCGAACAGGGCACGAAGATGAGGCGGCGGAGTCTCTTGCACGTAAGGATTGCCGGTGACTGCGGCGCGGACGGAATCTACGTGGGCGGCCATGTAACCGCGATTGCTCAAGGTGTCGTGAAACTCTAGCTCGGTTGAGTGTTTTCCCGTTAGTCGACAGG
>JBASRP010000320.1:0-2706 GCA_049273905.1 Actinomycetota bacterium | reverse complement strand
GCTGTCGAGCTCGCGAACAGCACGTCGCCCGACGTGATCGTCGTGGAGGGGAGCGGAACGGCCATCCCGCCGGTGGCCGCCGACGCCACGATCCTGGTGGTGGGAGGGGGTATCGACCCCGCAGCGCTGAGCGAGTTTTTGGTCCCGTACAGACTGTTGCTTGCCGACCTGGTCGTGACTACAATGGCCGAAGAACCAATCGTTTCGACTCAGGCGCTCTCCGCCCTCACTTCCTCGATCGACGCTGTGGCGCGAGGCGTTGCACACGTAAAGACGGTCTTCCGGCCGACTCCCCGGGAACCGGTCGCCGGCCGCTCCGTCTTCTACGCGACTACCGCTCCGCCCGACGTCGGTGAGGCGCTCAGGGCCCATCTGGAGGGGGCACACGGCGCCCGCGTCGTGGGGGTGTCGCACCACCTGGCAGACCGATCCCAACTCACATCCGATCTCACACAAGCGGAAGGAACCTACGAGGTGCTGGTCACCGAATTGAAGGCCGGAGCGGTCGACGTCGCCACGCGCATGGCCCTCGAGGCGGGTGCGGATGTCGTGTACGCGGACAACCTTCCGGTCTCGACCGAGGGGGACCTCGGAACGGAGATCGGCGCTCTGGTCGGCAAGGCGCGCGAGCGGTTCCAGAGCCACACGACGGGAACGAGATGACAGAACACGACAAGACCCAAGAGGCGCCGCGCTCGGTCATCATCAGCGACCGCGAACACGGCCTCCCCTACTCCAAGGGATTGATGGCGAACACGATCATGGCGGCCGGGCTCTCGCCGGCGCGCGCCTACCACGTCGCGCACGTGATCGAGGAGCGCCTCTTGGAGGGCGGACGCGACAGCGTCACGAACGACGAGCTGCGCCAGATCGCGGAGGAGACGATCCGCAGCGAAGCTGGGGAGCGCTACGCGCGCTCGTACCTGAAGTGGCAAACCGTGTCCGAGCTCGACGTCCCGTTGATCATCTTGATTGGCGGCGGAACGGGCGTAGGGAAGTCGACGATCGCGACGCAGCTCGCGGCGCGGCTCGGCATCGTGCGCATCATCTCGACCGACGCGATCCGCGAAGTCATGAAAGGCGTCTTCTCCCAGGACATCATGCCGACGCTGCACACGTCGTCGTTCAACGCCGACGACGTCGTGCGCGAGCCGCTCCCGAAGGGCGACGACGCGGTGCTCGTCGGTTTCCGCGAGCAGGTGTCCGCCGTTGCGGTCGGCATCAAGGCGCTGATCGAGCGCGCCGTGATGGAAGGAACGGACGTGATCATCGAGGGTGCGCACGTCGTCCCCGGGTTCGTCCGGCCGGAATCCGTCTCGGGCGCGGTGATGGTGCACCTCGTTGTGGCGGTCGAGGACGAGGATCTGCACCGCTCGCACTTCTTCGTGCGCGCGCACGAGACGCGGACGCGCCCCAAGGATCGCTACCTAACCTACTTCGGAAACATCCGCAAGATCCAGAAATACATCAAGTCCCTGGCCCTCAAGAACGGCGTGCCGATCGTGCAGAACTACAACCTCGACGCAACTCTCTCCGCCGTGATCGATCACGTGGTCGCGGACGCGATGGAGCAGGCTGCGGCGCGGCCGATCTCGCACAAGACCCGCACGGCCGTCGCGGCTCGCATGAAGGAGGGAGCCCGATGAAGCTCTGGCTCGATACCGGAAGCCTCGATGAGATCCGTGAGGCCAATCGTTGGGGGATCCTCTCCGGCTGTACGACCAACCCGAGTCTGATCGGGAAGGAGAAGAAACCCTTCGAGACGCACCTTAAAGAGGTTGCGAGCGAGGTCGACGGACCCGTCAGCGGTGAGGTCGTCGCGACCGACAAGGACGGAATGGTCGAAGAAGGGCTAAAGCTCGCGTCGATCGCGCCGAATATCGTCGTGAAGTGCCCCGTCACCCCCGACGGGTTCGCCGCGGTCGTCGAACTCAAGCGGCAAGGCATCAAGACCAACATGACCCTCTGCTTCAGCGCCAACCAAGCCATCCTCGCCGCCGAGGCGGGCGCGGATTACATCAGCCCGTTCCTGGGGCGGATCGATGACATCTCGAGTGACGGAATGAATCTGCTGGCGGAGATCGTTGAGATCTACCGAACGCAGGGCTATCAGACGCTCGTTCTGGCAGCGAGCCTGCGGCACCCCCAGCACGTCGTCGAGTGCGCCAAGGTCGGCGCCGACGTCGCGACGATGCCCTTCAGCGTTTTCTCGAAGCTCGCCAACCATCCGCTGACCGACATCGGCCTGAAGAACTTCCTCGCCGACTGGGACAAATATCAGAAGGCCCTCAAGAGCTGAGGGCGTACGAAGGAGCAATTGATATGGCCGAAACGAGAACTCTCGAACGCGAGGTTCTGGAAGGCAAAGTGGTGACCGAACTCCAGGAGATCGCGTCTCGACTGGGCGTTTCGGGGACACAGCGACTGAAGAAGTCGGATCTGATCTCCGCGATCATGAACGCGACCGACGGCAAAGCTGCGGTTGCCGAGGCGAAGTCCGCCGCGAAAGCCGGGGACGGTGCGAGCGCGCCGCCGCCCGCGGCCGGAGAACCGGCCGAGACGACGAACGGCGAGGCCTCTACCGAGTCTTCGTCGGAATCTTCGTCCGAGCCGTCTGCCGTCGCGACGAGCCCGGCGCCGAGCGCCGCGGCCGAGAGCTCCGGTCCGTCCGGAACCGTGGCGCCCCCGCGCGAGGAGCGCTGGGAC
>JBASRP010000316.1:0-3401 GCA_049273905.1 Actinomycetota bacterium | reverse complement strand
GAGGCCGCCGCCGCCGGATGGCCGCCGCCCAAACGCAGTGCGAAGCCGCCGGCCGATGAGTTGCTCGACCTCACGGGCGGCGAGGGCGACGCCGAGTAGCTACGGCCAGGTCGCGTTTATCTGAATGGCGGCGAGCGTCGCCCCGCTCGGGTTCGTGATCGCGAGCGCGTATTCGCCGGGCGCGTTCAGCTGCGCCGTTACGGTCAGGGGAGAGGCGCCGTCGTTCTTGGCGGCGACGCGGTAGGGACTCCCCGTCGACGAGAACGCGCGGGCCAGCACGCGGCCCTCGAGGAGCTCCACGTGCGCGACGCCCCCGACCCAGCCGACCGTGGCGGTGAAGCGTCCGTTGTGGACGGGGGTCACCTCGAAGAACGGATTGCAAGCGTTGTCCTTGCACGCCGACGCGCTCGACGGACGGTCGATCGCCGGGATCCGGATCGAGAACGTGCGGCCGCCTTCCTCGTACTCGAGCACGAGGTTGATCGTCATCGCCGCGCCTTCGCGCACGAGAGCGATCGCGCCGAGCTGCGGCGTCGTCAGTGTCTCGCGCACGCCGTCGGGAAGGTCCGCGATGCACTTCGCCAGGGGAGGGAGTGCATCGTCGATAGTGCGCAGCGGGCACGCGACGACGCGGCCCTCGACGCTCGAACGGCTGATGCGCACGCGCACCGACACGTCCTTCGGCTTGAAGGAAACACGCACGGCGTTCTCTTCGCCGGCCACCATCTGGATGTGCTGGCCGATCAGCTGCACCGGGGGCGGCGCCGGGCTACGGCCCGGCGTCGGGTCGAAGAAGTCCTCGCTGCACGCCGCCGTCGTAGCGGCGAGCGCGAGCAGCACCGCGAGGAGTCGCATCGGCCGAATCGTAGCCGAGCCGTTAGGCCGGCGAACCGCCGAGGAAGTCCGCGATCGTCTTGGAGAATCCGGCGAAGTCGTCGAGCATCGCGAGCGGCGCCGGCCAGACGCGGACCTCCGCGTTGGGCAGGAGGTCGGCGAGTTGGCGAGCGACCTCCGACGGATGGATGGGATCGTCCTCGTGCGCGAGGATGAGCGCCGGCGCCGAAACACGTTTCAGCACCATCGCGTCCGGGCACGGCGGGGCTCCGACCGCGAACGCGCGCAAAGCGCGCGGGACGCCCGTCGCATTCATGCGCAGGACGCGCGCCCGCATCAGCTCCCGCCACGCAGGCCGGGCGTTGATCAGCGGCTGCGACTCCGGCGCGTTGACGATCGCATCGGCCACATCCTCGAGCGGCATCGTCTCCAGCATGTGCGCCAGCGCCGGGTACCGCTCCTTCGAGACTTCCGTGTTCTTGTCGATGCGCGAGGGGATGAAGAACAGCAATCGCGAGAAGCGGTCGGGATCGTCGGCAAGAAGATGGAGCGTCGCGCTCGATCCCATCGACACACCGAGCGCCTGCGTCGCGCCGTAGCGGTCGGCCACGAACTCGAGGTCCTTCCGCATCGCGGCCGTGTCGTAGCCCGCCTCTTCCGGGGGAGACTCGCTTCGGCCGTGTCCGCGGAAATCGAAGAGGATCCGCGTGCCGGGCGTCTGCCACACGAACGCGGCGATCTCTTCCGAGCTCGAGGTGATGCCGTGCGCGACGATCGTGACGGGGTCGCCCTCGCCGACCATGTCTACCCACAGACGGCAGTCGGGGCCATCGATCATGGGCATCGCGGGAAGGGTACCAAGCCTTCGCGGGCGCTATCCTTGCGGCGTGGAGAGGCCAAAGATTCGCGCGATTCAGCAGACCGATGCCGGCCAGTCGATCAGCATGACGGCCGACCGCGTGTTGGTGCGTAAGCCCGGCGACGCCGAACGCAGCACGAAGACCGGTCTCCTGATCCCGGCGACCGCCGCCAGCGTTAACAAACGCTGCATCTGGAGCGAGGTCGTTGCGGTCGGCCCGAACGTGCGCGCGATAGAAGTCAGCGACCACGTCCTGCATCTGCCCGAGGGCGGCTTGGAGGTCGAGATCCGCGGCGAGGAGTTCATCCTCCTTCGGGAGCGCGACGTCCACGCCGTCGCGTCGGATCGAACCGACGGCGGAACCGGGCTGTACCTCTAGCTACTGCGGAACGTCTCGCGCCCGCAGCACCGCCCACGTCGCGAGCGCGAACGCCACGAGCCATCCGATGAGGACCACCGACGCGCGCCAGTGGGGGATCGGCTTCAGCGGAACCGCCGAGCAACTGACGGCTCCTGAGCTGTCGGCCGCGCAACGCGTGGGCCCGTGCGTGATGAGGGGCCACCAGGCGTACCCCGGCTGCTCACCCAACGTATCCGCGGGAAGCAGGGTCGCGATCTGCTGCGTCGGTGCGAAATGCCGGAGCCACGTGAACCGGCGCGAGGCGAGGCCGTCGCCGAGGATGAAAAGAAGCGACCCGATGCCGGCGAAGCTCGTTCGGATGATCGTCGCGAGCGCGGCGGCGACAGTCGCGTAGAGCTCGAGGGACAAGAGCGATCGGCCGGTCACGCGCGCGACGGTGAGGACGGCGGGTCCGCCCGAGGCGTCGATATGTGTCATGCGGCGGAAGATCGTGTCGAGGCCGGCCGTCACCGCGAGAACCGCGATGGTACCCAGCGCGACCGCGATCCACACCGCGCCGAACTTCGCCGCGAGGACGCGGCCGCGCCGCGGCTCATGGGTCAGGAGGGTGCGCCACACGCCCCAACGCCACTCGGCGCCGATGAACGTCGCGGTGATGATGACCACGAAGAGGATGCCGAAGAAGGTGCCGATCGTCTCGGCTCTGTCGCGTAGAACGCTGAGCGGAGCCAGGCGCGCGGCTTGGCGCGCGAGGTCGGCCTTGATGTCGGGAAGAAGCCTCGGCAAAGCGTCACGGACCGCTTTGACGAAGGGATCCTCCTCGCCGGGTTGTCCCGTGAACTTGTTGAAGTCCGTCATCTCGAAGGGGTCACCGACCGGCTGCCCATCGCGGGTCGTGAATTGGCATGTCAGCGATTCGGGTGGCTGATCCCCTGTCGGCGGCGTTTCGGGTTGGCACGAGACGCCGCCGCCGACGAGGCGGTATACGTCGTCGCTCTTCAGCACGCCTTCCTCCGCGCGCTGGACGACGTCGCGTTGTGAGCGGTACTCCGTGTACGAACCCCATGTGATGAGGCCCCACACCACGAGCATCGCGCCGAAGAGGAACAGGATCGAGCGCCGCTTCACCTGCCCCAGCGATGCGAGGAGGGGGCCAAGCGTTTCACGCATCGGGCGCTTCTTCCGTCAGCTCGAGGAACACGTCTTCGAGACGGCGCGCGTCTTCGGCAATTCCGTGCGCATACAGGCCGCGGTCCGCGAGGGCGCGGTTGACCTCACGCGCGGGAACGCCGTCGACGAAGATCTCGTCGGCGCGCCGCTCGAACGTCCAGCCAAGCTCTTGCAGCG
>JBASRP010000306.1:0-14131 GCA_049273905.1 Actinomycetota bacterium | reverse complement strand
GCCGAGGTCCGCGCCGCGGTGGCCGAGGTCGCGAAGAAGGTGGGGGCGGGGCGCCTGAGGATGCTGGTGGGGAAGCCCGGCCTCGACGGGCACTCGAACGGTGCCGAGCAGGTCGCGGTCCGCGCGCGGGACGCCGGCTTCGAGGTCGTGTACCAAGGGATCCGTCTGTCGCCCGAGGCGATCGCCCGCGCGGCCGCAGAAGAGGACGTGCACGTCGTCGGTCTTTCGATCTTGTCCGGAGCGCACGCGCTGCTCGTGCCCGAAGTGCTCGACAAGATGCGGGCTCACGGCGTCGATCCGGCGAAGGTGCCGGTGGTCGTCGGCGGGATCATCCCCGTGGCCGACGCCGAAAAGCTCCGCGAGGCCGGCGTCGCGGCCGTCTACACGCCACGCGACTTCGACCTCACGCGACTGATGGCCGAGGTCGCGGAGCTCATCGCGCAGGCGAACGGGGCGGGCCGGTGACCGACGAGGTCCGCCGTCCGTCCGAGACCTCCGTCGTGCTCTCGCAAGCGATGTCGGTCACCGACGCGAACCTCGCCGGGAACGTTCACGGTGGCGTGATCATGCGGCTCGTCGACAACGCGGCCGGGCTCTCGGCGGTGAAGCATTGCCGTCACCGCGTGGTGACCGTGGCGATGGACGAGATGGTTTTCATCGAGCCGGTGTTCCTCTCCGACGTCGTGACGTTGCGCGCGCAGGTGAACGACGTCGGCCGGACGTCGATGGAGATCGGGGTGCGCGTCGAGGCCGAGAACGTCATCTCCGGCGAGCGGCGGCACGTCTCGAGCGCCTACCTGGTCTTCGTGGCGCTCGACAAGGAGGGCAATCCACGACCGGTGCCGCGGCTCGAGCCGGACACCGCCGAGGAGCGCCGGCGGATGGAGGAAGCGAAGATACGACGCGAACACCGCCTCGCGCGTAAAGATGCCATCCTGAAACGCCGGGCGGAGCAAGGCGAGTAGACGAGGTCGAGGGGGTTTGGAGTGTCTGTTTCGAAGCTGACGATCGCGGTTCCAGTCTACAACGAGCGCGAGCGCGTCGCCGCCGCCATGAAGGAGCTGCTGTCCACGCCGATGCCGGTCGAGACCGAGATCATCGTCGTCGACGACGGCTCCAGCGACGGCACGTGGGAAGAGCTCGCCCACATCGGCCTCCCCGAGCACGTCCGCGTCATCCGGCACGAGCGCAACAAGGGGAAAGGTGCAGCGCTCCGCACGGCGATCGAGGCGGCGTCCGGGGACGTCTTCGTGCCGTTCGACGCCGACCTCGAGTACAGCCCAACGGACCTGCAGCAGCTTCTGCGGCCGTTGATCGGCGCGGAAGCCGACGTCGTCTACGGGACGCGCGCATTCGGTTCACACACGGCCTATTCGTTTTGGTACGTCGTCGGGAACCGCATGCTTAACACGTACGCGAACGTCTTGTTCGACTGCTACATCTCGGATCTCGAGACCTGCTTCAAGATGGTGCGGACCGACATCCTGCGCTCGCTCGACCTGCGCTCGGACGGGTTCGACATCGAGGCCGAGGTCACGGCGAAGCTCCTGCGCGCGGGTCATCGGCCGTACGAGGTCCCTATCCAGTACAAGGCGCGATCGCGCATACAGGGCAAGAAGATCAGCTGGAAAGACGGCGTGATCGCTCTCTGGGTCATCACGAAGATCCGTTTCGGCCGGCCCTGACACCCACGGCAGCTCTCAGGAAACGATGAACTTTCGGGTATCCCTGCACGTCAGACGAAGCAGGTAAACTCGGTAGCTTGGTTCGTCCGACCCCTCCCGAGGAAAGGTTGTCGCGCGCGTGAAACAGCAAGATCACCCGACGATCGAGTTCCGCGGCCTGCGAGAACGCCGGCGCTCGCCGTGGCACAAGGTCGTCAAAGTGCTCGTGATCCTCGGCGTGATCTTCGGTGTTCTGGGGGTCGGCTACTTCATCGGCATCAAGCAGTACATCAAGCAGACCCTCAACGACATCACGGACAAGACGATCACCGCCGTCGATCCTCTTCCCCCGGGAAAGCCGTACAACGTCCTCGTCCTCGGCTCGGACGCGCGAGACGTTCTTGATCCCTCGCAGCGCGAAGCGAGGGAGTTCAGCGGAAGTAGCGGAGGACACTTAGCGGATTCGATCCTTCTGATCCATGTACCGGCCGATCAGAAATCGGCGACGATCCTGTCATTCCCCCGCGACCTCAAGGTAAGGATCCCGGGGAAGTCCGGATTCCACAAGATCAACTCTGCGTATGCGGGGATCCGCAAGCAGGGCATCAACGGCGCGAATCTCATGATCGAAACGATCAAGGCCCACACAGGTCTCCCGATCCATTACTACGTCGAGATCAACTTCGCCTCGTTCCAGAGGATCGTGGACGCCGTCGGGGGAGTTCGCCTGTGTCCGAAGGTGGCGTACAAGGACAAGCAATCTGGACTGATCTTGAAGAAGGCAGGCTGCCAGGAGTTCCAGGGCCGACTGGCGCTCGGCTACGTGCGGATGCGCAAGTCGGACCCGCGCGGTGACTTCGGTCGCATCGAACGCCAGCAAGAGTTCATGCGCGTTCTCCTGCAGAAGGTGAAGTCGATCGGCTTCTTCACGAACCCGGCCCGTCTCATCAGAACTTTCAACGCCGTCAAAGCAGGCGTGAAGACGGATTACAAGGGGTTGAGTGAAGGGGAGTTGCGAGGGATCGCGAACAAGCTCGCGGGCTTCAAGCAATCGAACGTCGACTTCCGCGTCGTTCCAAGCCACGCCGATTTCCAGAACGGCGTCTCGTACGTGATCGAGGAGAGGGCGAAGGCCGACAAGCTGTATGAGGCGCTCAAGAACGAGACGCCGCTGCCGCCCTACGGGAAGACGGGCGCGTCCATCCCGGAGCCGGAAGACGTATCGATGATCGTTCTCAACGGAACGAGGATCAACGGCCTCGCGGGTGTCGTGCGAGACCAGCTCCGGGAGGTCGGCTACAAGGTGCGATCGACCAGCAACGCCGACCGGCGTGACTACACAACCACCGTGATCCTCTACGACCCCGGCGCCGAGGCCAAGGCGCAGCTCATCCTCGAGGAGTTTCCCGGGGCGAAGGTTCAGGAGGCGACGGAGCCCCAGGACACGGACATCGTGCTCATCCTGGGGAGCGATCAGGCCTCGCGGGCAAGTCCTAGTCCGTCCCCGTAGGGTCGGTGCTCGCCCGCCGGTAGTCTTAACGCCGTGAAAGCCCTGATCCCGTCGGGTGGTGCCGGCACGCGGCTCCGGCCTATCACGCACACCTCCGCGAAGCAGCTCGTCCCCATCGCCAACAAGCCCATCCTGTCGTACGCGCTCGAAGCCATCGCGGCCGCGGGGATACGCGAGGTCGGACTCGTCGTCGGCGATACCGCCGAGGAGATCGAGGCTTTCGTGGGCGACGGCGCGGCGTGGGGCCTGCGAGTCACGTACATCCCGCAAGAGGCACCGCTCGGGCTCGCGCACACGGTCCTGATCTCGCGCGAGTTCTTGGGTGAAGACGACTTCGTGATGTACCTCGGCGACAACGTTCTGAAGGGGGGCATCACGCCGCTCGTCGACGCGTTCAACGAGCACCGTCCCTCGGCGCAGATCCTGCTCGCGCGGGTGCACGACCCGCAGCGGTTCGGCGTCGCCGAGCTCGACGGCGAACGTATCATCCGGTTGGTCGAGAAGCCGCAACAACCGCCGTCGGACCTGGCGCTCGTCGGGGTCTACCTGTTCACGCCGGCGATCCACGAGGCCGTACGCTCGATCAAGCCCTCGGGGCGCGGCGAGCTCGAGATCACCGACGCGATCCAGTACCTGATCGATCAGGGGAACGAGGTGCGGCCGCATCTCGTCGACGGCTGGTGGAAAGACACCGGGAAGCTCGAGGACCTCCTCGAGGCGAACCGGCTGATCATGGAGGACATGCAAGAGGAGCGCTCGGGGACGGCCGACGAGTCGTCGCGTCTGGTCGGAACGGTCGTGCTACAAGAAGGCGCGCGCGTCGAGAACACGACGATCCGCGGCCCGGCGGTGATAGGGCGCGGGTCTCGCGTCGTGGACTCGTTCATCGGCCCGTACACGTCGATCGGCGACGAGTGCACGATCGAGGATTCCGAGATCGAGCACTCCGTGATCATGGAGGGCTGCGTCGTGCGCGGGATGCACCGGCTCGAGGACTCTCTGCTCGGTAAGGAGGTCACCGTCGAGCGGTCGGACGACAAGCCGAAGGCATACCGGTTGATGGTCGGCGACCACGGCCGCGTCGGAGTGATCTGACGTGAAGCTGTTCGTCACAGGCGGCGCCGGGTTCATCGGTTCGAACTACGTGCGCTGGGTCCTGCACAACCGGCCGGATGCCGAGATCACGAATTACGACCTGCTGACGTACGCGGGCAACCTCGCGAACCTGCGCGACCTCGAGGACGATAAGCGCTACCGGTTCGTGAAGGGCGACATCTGTGATCCGGCCCTTCTGGACGAGGTCGTGCCGGGCCACGACGCGATACTCAACTTCGCGGCCGAGTCGCACGTGGACCGTTCGATCGACTGGGCCGCGGAGTTCGTGCGAACGAACGTCCTCGGCACGAACACGTTGCTCGACGCGGCGCGGCGTCACGACATCCCTCGGTATCTGCAGGTGTCGACCGACGAGACGTACGGGTCGATCGACGTCGGCTCGTTCTCGGAGGAGGATCGGCTGGATCCGTCGAGTCCGTACTCGGCGTCCAAAGCCGGCGGCGACCTGCTGGCGCGCGCGTATCACCGAACGTACGGGATGCCCGTCGTGATCACGCGTGGGTCGAACACCTTCGGGCCGTACCAGTTCCCCGAGAAAGTGATCCCGCTGTTCGTCACCAACCTCTTGGAAGACAAGACGGTGCCGCTGTACGGCGACGGTATGAACGTACGCGACTGGATCTATGTCGAGGACGTCGCGGCCGGGATCCACACGGTGCTCGAGAAGGGCGACGTCGGGCAGATCTACAACATCGCGGCCGGCAACGAGTGGACGAACATCGACCTGACGAAGGCGATCTGCGATCTCCTTTGGAAGCCGCACGCACTGATCACGCCGGTCGCCGACCGGCCCGGCCACGACCGCCGGTACTCGGTCGACACGTCCCGCACGAACGCGCTCGGCTGGAAGCCCCGCTGGTCGTTCGACGACGCGCTGGGCGCGACCGTCGACTGGTACCGCGAGAACCGCTGGTGGTGGGAGCCGCTCCGATCGCGGGAGGGCTAAGCGGCGTGCGGGTTCTCATCACCGGCGGCGCCGGGCAGCTCGGACGCGACCTCGCGGCGGTACTCGGATCCGATGCCGTCGCGCTGTCGCACGCCGACCTCGATATCACGAACGTTGACATGGTGTTGGCGGCGGTGGGGGAGTACGGGCCCGACGCGATCGTGAACTGCGCGGCGTGGACCGACGTCGACGGGTGTGAAGGCGACGCGGTGCGCGCGCGTTTGGTCAACGCGGACGGAGCGGGGAACGTCGCGCGGGCGGCGGGCGACGCGTTCGTGGTGCAGGTCTCGACGGATTACGTCTTCGACGGACGAGGGTCGCGCCCGTACAGCGAGACCGATCCGACGAACCCGATCTCAGAGTACGGCCGCTCGAAGCTGCTCGGCGAGGAGGCCGTGCTGACGAGCGGCGCCCGAGCTGCCGTGGTTCGGAGCGCATGGCTGTACGGCGCCGGGACGGCGAACTTCGTCGCGGCGATCCTGCGCGCGTCGCGCTCTCGGGCGACGTTGAGCGTCGTGGACGACCAGGTCGGGTCGCCGACCTCGACGCCGGATCTGGCGGGTGCGCTCGTGGCGCTGATTGAGGCCGGCGCCACCGGCGTGCTGCACGGCGTCAACGCCGCCGAATGCTCGCGCTTCGAATTCGCGCAGGCGATCTTTGAGGAGGCCGGCCTCGACCCGTCACGGGTCGAACCGGTCCCGACCTCCGCGATGCCGCGGCCGGCGGCGCGGCCGGCGTACGCCGCGCTCAACGGGGTGGCGTGGCGCGGAGCCGGTCTGCCGCAGATGCGTCCTTGGCGCGAGGCGCTGCATGAGGTTGTGCCCGGCGTCCTCGCGGCGCTCGACGCCGAGGCGGGGACGCGATGAAGGCGCTCATCCTCGCCGGCGGGGAGGGGACGCGGCTGCGGCCTCTGACGTACACGATCCCGAAATCGCTGCTCCCGATCTGCAACCGGCCCTTCCTCGAGCACCAGCTCCGGCTGATGCGCGACCACGGGATCACCGACGCGACGCTCCTGACCGGCTACCTCGCCGACGCGTTCGAGCCGTTCGCGCGGCGGATGGCGGAGGACGGGATCTCGCTCGAGGTCGTGCGTGAGGAGAAGCCTCTTGGTACCGCCGGCGCGGTGCGCAACGTCCTCGACCGGCTCGCGGGGACGACGATCGTCTTCAACGGCGACGTCCTGACGGATCTCGATCTGACCGCGCTGATCGCGTCCCATCGCGAGCGTGGTGCGGCGGTCACGCTGACGCTGACGCCGGTCGAGGACGCCGGGCCGTACGGACTCGTTCCCCTAAAGGACGACGGCCGCGTGCAGGCGTTCCTCGAGAAGCCGGAGCCGTCGATCGCGCGCCGAGGTGGGCAGATCAACGCCGGGACGTACGTGCTGGAACCGCGCGTGCTTGCCGATATCCCCGCCGGCGAGATGTGGT
The DNA here is from genome assembly GCA_049273905.1 of Actinomycetota bacterium. Classification (GTDB taxonomy): domain Bacteria; phylum Actinomycetota; class AC-67; order AC-67; family AC-67; genus JBASRP01. The sequence continues at coordinate 7,462 of JBASRP010000306.1, read as the reverse complement.
CGTTCGAGAGGCAGGTCTTCCCGTCGCTCGTCGAACGCGGCGAGCCCGTCTACGGGTTCGTCTCCAACGCGTACTGGCTCGATATCGGGACGCCCGAGCGCTACCTCCAGGCGCACTGGGATGTGCTCGAGGGACGCTCGCACGCAGACCCCGCCGGCAGGCGCGAGGGCGACCTGCTTCTGGGCGAGGGCGCGGACGCGGGGGGGTCCCACGGTCCGGCCGTCCTTGGGTCGCGGGCGCGCGCTGAGCCGGGCGCCCATCTCAAGCGCGCGGTGCTTCTCGAGGGCGCCGTCGTCGAGAAGCACGCGGTCGTGCGAGACGCGGTTGTGGGACCGGGCGTCACGATCGAAGGCGGCGCCCGTTGTGAGGAGACGTTGGTCGCAACCGACACAGTGACACCATCCTCTTAGACGGGCACGGTTCGCCGATGGGCTAGAGTGCCCGGCCGATGGCGCGGCGATGGGTCGTTCTCCGCGAGCACCGGAGGCGGTGGGGCGGCGACCTCCGGCGCCATCACATCTTCAAAGTGCTGGCTGAGACGACGAATGCCCGTACGGTCAGCGGCTGGACGCGCGAGGCGATCGAACTCGCCTTCGACGGATCCCGGCGACGTCCGTTCCATCGACGGCCGTTGCTCGCGTCGGTCGAACCGCTCGCCCCGGATGCGCTCGATCTCGCCCGCCGGCTTTCGGAGCCTGCGGTGGTCGACATCCTCGACGACCACGTCGCGATGAGCGACACGATCGGCTTGCCGCTGGATCCCGCGCATCGAGAGCACCTGCAGACGGTTATGCGCACGAGCATCGAGACCTTCCCATTGAAAGTCGTTCAGTCGCGCTCGTTCCGCGATCTGATCGGGTTGGACCCGGCAACCACGCTGATCGCTTCGAACGGCGCGGATCTGCGGACGATCACGCCGATGCCGTGGCCGGACGAGCCGGGCGTGGCGATCGCGACCGGTGCGGCTCCGGGCCGGGGGATCGAGGCGCTGATCGACGCGGCACGGCTGGTGCGCGCGACGCATCGCGACCTCGTCCTTTATCTGTGGCTGGTCGCGACCGGCGAAGCGAGCGAGCGCTACCTCGCGAGTCTCCTCTCGCAACTGGGCGGAGAGCCGTGGATCAGGGTTGCCACCGGCTCTCTGCGAGACCGACTCGGGGAGGCGCTCGGGCGCGCCACCGTCCTCGTCGTCCCGAACCCGGAGAGCTCCTACTGGGACGCGGTGATCCCGATCAAACTGGCGGACAGTCTGGCCGCCGGCCGTCCGGTTGTCGTCACGCCCCGGACCGAGATGAAGATGATCATCGAGCGCACGGGCGGGGGGATCGTGGCCGCCGACGACTCGCCCGAAGCGATCGCGGATGCGATCGAGCGGCTGCTCGGCGACTCCGACGGGGCGCGGAGGATGGGTGCGGCCGCCCGCGCCGCGGCGGAGGCCGAGTTCGATTGGCGCGTCATCGGACGCAAGCTTTCCGACGAGATACTCAGTCGGGTCTAGCAGCCGATCGGCTAGACAGGACGCAGTACGACGCCGTCGAAGGCTCCCCAGCCCGTCTGGTCGTAGAACGTTACGTATAGATCCACGCGCGAGAAGGCCTTCGGCGAGACCGCGAGAGCCTCCGTGTACGACCATTGATGCGGCGCCTTGGCGAACGGCACCGTCACCCAGCTCGTCGACCCATCGGTGTTGCGGAAGCCTGCGAGAAGCGCGATCGTCCCGCCCGACGTCGACGTACCCGACAGCCGGCTCCACCCCGACAGGATGAGGCGGCCGCCCGCCCTCCCGCTCGTGGCCACGCTCTGCGAAACGGATTGCCGTCCGCTCCCGGTGAAGCGCAGGGCAAGATTCCCCTCGCCGACCGCCCGAGACCAGACGCCGTCGCCGCTCCCGAGGCCGTGCGGGCTCCACCCGTTGAGTCCGGACTCGAACGAGGGGTTGGCGCTGAAGGTTCGTGCCACATGGATCGCGTCGAACGACGTCGAGCCCGACCAGCTGTTGAGCGTCGCGGTGACGACGGCAGCCGTGAAGTCGAACGGCGCGGAGACGACGACCTCGTTGCGGGTCCAGTCGTGGTCCGCGGCGGGGAAGAAGAGACGCGTGGGACTCCGGGTGCCGTCGGCGGCGACGAAATCGAGCGTGACCGAGATCTCCGCGTGCGCTGCCGCACCCGAGGCCTTGTTCCACGCGCTCAGCACGAAGCGCTCGGTGCGGCGACCCGAGAGAGACGTGGTTTGCGTCACCTGCTTGAGCCCCGACTGGAAGAGCAGCGCGCGACCGCCATCGCGTGCCGTCCCGGCGACCGATCCGTCACCCGAGACGAGGTTCCGGCCGGCCCAGCCGTCGAGGTTCTGTTCGAACGACGCGTTACGTATCGGCGTCTCGACGAGCCGCAGTGCGTCGAAGTATCCCGTTCCGGTCTGGGTTACGTAGCGAGCTCTCACGGTGATCCGGGCCAAGGACTTCGACCGGTTGGTGACGAAGGTCGTCTCTCCGTAGCGCCAGGTATGCGATCCGCGAGGGAACGCGAGCGTGAAGGTCGAGGAGGTTCCGTCGGAGTAGGACGCGATCGCCTGCACATCGATCGGGCCGCCGCTCGACCGCGATCCGTCGGAGCGGCTCCATGCGCCGAGCGTGAAGCCGCGCCCGGATCCGCCCGCGAACGGCACCGTTTCGGAGACGACCTTCGCGCCGCCCCCTGTGAGACGTAGTGACGCGGATCCCACGCGACGCACCGCCGTGGTCCGGCCGTCGCCGGACGAGAGTCCGGACCCCCGCCACGGCCCCAGCCCCGACTCGAACGACGCGTTCTCGAGGACGTTGAAGACGTTGTCCCGCCAGCCGGGGACGACCTGGATCGGGACGGTGAAGCGCGGCGTCATCGTGGTGTCGCCGTCGGCGATGAGCGTGAACGTTTCCGAATAGGAGCCGGGGGCAAGTCCGTTCGAGCCGATCGGGACGCGGAACTCCGCGATCTGGTTCCGGGCGACCGACGCGGCGCTGTTCGTCGTGACGTTGCGGGCCAAGCTCGCGGGGCGCGTCGTGGAGATCCAAGAGCTCGTGGCGAACCGGCTGGCCGACGCCGTTGACAGACGCACCGTCCCTCCGACCGGCCAGGACGTGCTGCCCGTGTTGCGGATCTGAACCGTCAGTGTCGCGGTGTCACCGGAGGCGACGGAAACCGGCGGCGGCGTCGCGGCGAGCTCACCGCGCCAGTAGCGGATCGTGAACCAGCTGCTGCGGACGCCGTTGCTTCGCGTCGGCCACGCGAACGCGGACCGCCATTCGTTGCCCGTGATCGTCTTCGTCGCGGTGGTCCCGACCAGCTTCATCTCGAGGACGCGGCCGCCCCATTCGCCGTAGCCGTTCCGCTTCGAGATGACGATGTCCACGAGCCGTCCGATCGGCCATTTCTTCTCGACGTCGGCGACCGAGATCCGTGCCTTCCAGTTGTGGTGCGGCGACACGATGTCGCCCGCGTCGGACACGGCCTTCTGATACGCAACGTTCCCGGGAGCGGAGTACCCGCCCGTCGAGGAGGAATATTCGGCGAGGATCGGCTTCCCGCCGTAGGTGAGGACCTTGCGGGTCGTGGCCGTGACCGCGGCGTTGCTGCTGGGGTGCTCGAGATCCGTGCGGGCGCCGGTCGGGCTGGGCTTCGATGCGTAGCCGAGATAGGACTGGCAACTCGTCGTCGCGCAGATGTCGTAAGGATACCCTTGCGAGCGCGCGTGGTCTTTCTTGTAGACCGCGTATGTTCGCGCGGCGACGGCTTGCGACTTGAGGGCCTCCGCCGGCCAGGACGCCGGCATCTCGCGCGGAACGACACCGAACAGATACTCGTCGAGCGCCAGGTCGTTGATGGCCATGACGAGCCCGGTCGGGTTGTGCAAGCGCGTGATGACCGAGCCTCGGTAGTAGTGCACGGACCCCGCGGGCGACACGACCTGGAGCAACGACGATCCCTTCCGGAAGACCACCCATCGCGTGCTCGTCGCAACCAGACTCCAGGGGCCGCTGTATGCGCCGCTCTTCTCGAGGCGGTACACGGTGCCGTCCCAGCGCACGCGGAAGAAGGGATAGGCACTCGAACTCGTCGCAGCGGCCGTCCCGTCGTTCCACGTGGCGGTGAACGTCGCGTCTGAGGTCACGATCTCGCTCGACCGTTCGGCGACGAGCACGCGGATGGTCTCGGCCGAGCGCGTGGTAAAGCTGACCCCGGAGTAATAGTGGGTGAGGATCTGCGCGTACGTTTGCTCACTGCGCGCCATCCCGTTCGCGCCCCACTGACCGAGGCCGCGTCCGTGGCCCCACCCGTGTCCGGGGACGACGAGCGTCGCATCGGCGGGAAGCGCCACGGCGGCCGCCGCGACGTCCATCGTGAGGACGCTCGTGGTGATCGCGAGAGCGACGACCAGTGCGACACGACGCAAGGACGGTCCCCCAGTCCAGTAGTTGTTGGCGAACGGATTAGCCTTCTTGAGGGAGTTCGACGTGATTCCGGCGGCTCTTAACTGAGGTCTGGCGTCACTCTTTCAACAGTCGTTGACAACGGTTAACAACGCTTACACGAGGCCCGTCGGTCGAGAGCAAGCGGCCCGTCTACCTGGTCGGGCGAACACGTGCCTCTAGGATGTCCGGCGGCGGAGGGAGGACGCACTGCCGAAGGTCATCATCACGATGCCGGCGTACCGCGCCGAGCACACGCTCGAGCGCACGGTGGCCGACATCCCGGCCGGGGTGGCGGACAAGCTCATCCTGGTCGACGACGCCAGCCCGGACGACACGGTGCGTCTCGCGCGCGAGCTCGGGATCAACGTGTTCGTCCACAAGGAGAACCGCGGGTACGGCGGTAACCAGAAGACCTGCTACGTCGAAGCGCTCCGCGATGGTGCCGACATCGTCGTAATGCTGCACCCAGACTTCCAGTACGACCCAAAGGCCGTGCCGCTGCTGATCGCCCCGATCCTCGCCGGTGATGCGGACATGACGTTCGGCTCTCGTTTCGCCGGGCTCGGTGATCCGATGGGCGGTGGCATGCCCCTGTACCGCTATCTCGGGAATCGCGTCACGACCACCGTCGAGAACGCGTTCATCGGAGCGCGCTTCACCGACATGCACTCGGGCCTTCGCGCCTACACGCGGCGTTGCTTACTGTCGATGCCGTTCCTCGGTTACTCGGATGACTTCATGTTCGATTCGCAGATGCTCATCGACGCCGTCATGGGCGGACAGCGCGTCGTCGAAGTGCCGATCATGACCCGCTACACCACCGAGTCTTCTTCGATATCGATCGGCCGATCGATCCGGTACGTAACCCACGGGGTGTCACACGCCGCGCGGCAGTTCGCGCGGAAGGGCCGGCGTGGCCACCGCTCGCCTGTGACGATCACGTCGCCGCGCCGCGGGCGTCGTCTCGGGATCGGTCCGAGCCTCGAGCGCGAGTGCGCTCTGTGCGGCGGGCACGAGCAAACGTTGGTCTATCCCGCGAACGTATCGGGCGACGTTGGCATCGAGGAGTTCCGGTGCACGACCTCGGCGACGGCGCAACACGACGACATCATCCAGTGCAACCGGTGCGGCATGGTCTCCGCGGTTCCATCGATCGGACACGAGGAGATCGTCGACGGGTACACGCAGGTCGTCGACGAGATGTACCTCGCCGAGGAGGCGTCGCGTCGTGAGTTGTTCAGCTGGATCGCGGATGCGGCGTCCGGGTACGTCGCCACGGGCCGTCGTCTCCTCGAGGTCGGCGCCAATGTCGGGTTATTCCTACGGGTCGCGGCCGATCGCGGCTGGGACGTCCGCGGCATCGAGCCGTCCAAATGGGCTGTGAAGGAAGGGATAGCCCGTTTCGGGGTGCCGCTCCGGCAGGGGACGGTCGAGCATCTCGACGAACCCGACGGGAGCGCCGACGCGATCGTGATGCTCGACGTCCTCGAGCATCTGTCCGACCCGGTCGGCGCGTTGTCGGCTCTCCGCAGGGTCGTCGACGATGAGGGCATCCTCGTGCTTTCGACCGTCAACCTGTCCGGCCTTCACGCGCGCCTGCGCGACGGCGGCTGGCCGTGGTTCATCCGGTCCCATCTCCACTACTTCTCGCCGGAAACGCTCCACGCGACTCTCGCGGCGGCCGGGTTCCGGATGGTCCGGTGGGAGATCGTTCCGCGCGCCTTCCGCCTGTCGTACATCGCGCACCGCGCTGCGCCTGAGGGAGGCGGTTTGGGAAGGGTCCTGAAACGGGTGGCGGAGATCGCCGATCCCAAGCTCCCCGTTGGCTGGCTTGGGGATATCGCGTTCGTCGCGGCCCGGCCCGAGTAGCGAGCCGGAGGCCGGGAGCCCGTGACGGACACCGTGAAGACGGCACCACCCGATCCGGTTGGCTCGACGAAGAGGAGCCCCTGGTGGTCGCTCGCGGCGACACTGGCTCTGGTCGGGGGAGCTCTCTTCGCGTTCGACTGGTTCAGCGCCGGCAGTGAGGTCGCGCGGCGGGGCGTCTTCTCGCAGCGCCCTCCCGTGTACGGCCGGTTCGAACCAAGCTTCTCGCGGTGGGGGGCGATCGCGCTCGCCCTCGCCGCCGTCATCGGGGCCGCGTCGTTCGTCTTCGCACGCCGTGACCGGATGAGGCCGTTGCTCTTGCTGCCCGTTGCCGTTGCGATGCTCATCTCATTCGCTGCGGCGGTCGCGTTCGTCAACGGCGAGAAGATCGCGTTGGTCGATCCCTTGTACCGAACGAAACTGGTTGACTACCAGGTTGACGTCAAGACCGTCCAGACTCTCGGCGTCCGTCCGTTCGTCGAACGGTTCCCCGAGATCGCGCACACCCTGCAGTCCGTTCATTCGCGCGATCACCCCCCGGGGCCGATCGTGCTGCTTTCCGTGCTCCGATCGCTTTCGCCCGGCCGGCTGGTTCCCCGCGCGATCGCGCTCGCATTTCTTTCAAGCCTCATGCTCGTCGCAGCCTGGATGATGGCGAAGCGTCTGGGGGGCGATCGCGCCGCGCTGCTCGCCGTGCTGTTGCTGGTCGTCGCTCCGGGCGTGGTCTTGTTCACCTTCACGTCGTTGGACGCGGTCTTCGGTGCGCTGCTGTCGGGCTCGGCTGCGTTATTGGTCTGGGGTTTCGCGGCGGATGGACGCCTGCGATACGCCGTTCTCGGGGGCGCCGCTCTGGCACTGTCGTCGTTCTTCACCTACGGATTCCTCTGGATCATCGTCTTCGCGGGCATCTACGCGCTGCTCACCCGCGGGATCCGAGGGTGCATGAAACCTCTCGCAGCGGCGGGCGCGGGTTTCGTCGGCGGTGTGCTTCTGCTTCGGGTGGGGCTGGGGTACGACCTGGTCGCCGCGTACCGAGCGAGCTACGAGCTCGTGCCGCAACTCTCCAAGCGGTCGGCCGTGTATTGGTTCTTCGGCGATCCCGCGGTCTGGCTCACCTTCGCCGGTCTCCCGATCGCGGCCCTATCG
>JBASRP010000297.1:0-1593 GCA_049273905.1 Actinomycetota bacterium | reverse complement strand
GGATCTCGCCGCGTACCAGCCGGAACCCGCGGCCGCGCCGACGCGATCGGCCGCACCGAAGAAAGCGGCGTCCGGCGCGAGCGCGGCGACCGTCGTGGTCATCCCCGACCGCGACAAGTACCACAAGGAAACGTGCCGCTACGCCAAGAACCCCGCGGCGATGACGATGGCGAAAGCTGCGGCCCGTCGCCAGGGTTACAAGGCCTGCGGCGTCTGCAAGCCCTAGTTCGCTTCGCCCTATAGCTCCCCGGAACATCCCTCCGTCCGGCGCGCGCGCGTCGAGATACTTGCCTCGTTGAGTAAAGAATTTCTTAGTTTCGCCGATACACGAGGTGAGGCTGCTTGCAGCCGAGCGGCCGGAACCGACGATCGGTTGGTTCCGGCTTCGTGTGTACGGGGGAGGACAAGAGTTATGGCGAAGTTACTCGTCGTCGACGACGAGCCTGCGATCCGTCTGCTGCTTCAGGCGATCCTGGCGCAGGAAGGCCATGAGGTCGAAACCGCGGCGGACGGGGTGGAGGGGCTCGCCGCGGTCGAACGCGAGATGCCCGACGTGGTTCTGCTCGACCTCGCCATGCCGAACATGGACGGCTGGCACTTCCTCGAAGAGCTGCGGAACAAAGGTCTTCGGTCACGCGTGCGGGTGATCATCGTCTCGGCGACCTCCGACGCGGAATCGATGGCGCGTTCTGAGGCTGAAGGCGTCGCCGAGCGCGTCGCGAAACCGTTCGACGCGTCCGCGATCGTGCGGTCGGTCGAAGGTGTGCTGTCGGAGCCGGCCGAGGACATCCTCGCGCGGCGCGAGCACCCCGAAGATCTCGCGCGTCTCATCGACAAACTGCAGTCGCTCGACAACTAGACCGCGAAGCGGAACTCCACGACGTCCCCTTCGCGCACCACGTATCCCTTCCCCTCTTGCCGGATCAGGCCTTTGGCTTTCGCCTGGGGCCAGCCTCCTGCTGCAACCAGATCGTCGTAGGCGACAACCTCCGCGCGGATGAACCCGCGCTGAAAGTCGGAATGGATCACGCCCGCGGCTTCCGGCGCCGACGCGCCCTGGCGCACCTCCCACGCGCGCGATTCCTTGTCGCCGGCCGTCAGGAAGGTGATCAGGTCGAGGCGGTCGTACACGGCGCGGATCACGCGCGCGAGCCCGCGTTCGGTCAAGCCGTACGAGGAGAGTAGCTCAGCCGCTTCGTCGGCGGCCATGCCGGCGACCTCGGCCTCGAGCACACCGGACACTTCGAGAGCGCCGTCGGGGAGCGCACCTTCGGCTCCGCCCTCTGCCACGTTCGCGACGACGACGATCGGCTTCAGCGTGAGCGGCGCCAGAGTCACGAGGTCGCGATGTTCCTCCGGCGACCAGTCGACGTCTCTGAGGACGGTGCCCTGATCGAGCGCGTCCTTGGCGCGCTCGAGGATCGGCACGAGTCTCTTGGCGTCCGCCTCCCCCGAGCGCGCGGCTTTCGTGTCGCGCTCGAGCTTGGCGGAGATGCTCGCGAGGTCGGCGAGCACGAGTTCGAGCTCGAGGTCCGCGAGCTCCCGCGCGGGATCCGCCGGCTCGGCGCCGGCGAACGCGCGGACGACGGCGAG
>JBASRP010000292.1:0-1660 GCA_049273905.1 Actinomycetota bacterium | reverse complement strand
CGCACGCGGACAGCCTCCTCTACGTCTACGACGAATCGAAACTGATCCCAGCGGAGACCTTCGACGCGTCCGAGGGGGCCTTCTCCGGCGCCGGCGAGGGGGGGCAGGAAGCATACGCCCTCTCCTTTTCCACTCCGGGCGAGCCTTTGGGCCGGTTCTACGACATCTGTTCGCGCAAGCCGGGCTACCTCGACTGGTGGGTGCGATCGGTGGCGATGGAGGAGCTGATCGCCGCGGGGCGGATGACGAAGGAATGGGCTGAGTCCCGCAAGGCGCAGTGGGGGGAGGCCGACCCTCGCTATCTCAACCGAGTCCTCGGATTGTTCGCTGCCTCGAGCGAGGACTCCATCATCCCTCTGGCGTGGATCGAAGCGGCGATCGAGCGCTGGCGAGCTAAGGACGAATCGGGGGACTGGGGGGAAATGACCCACCTCGGGGTGGATGTGGCGGAAGGAGGCGATGACGACTCCGTCCTAGCGCGGCGGTTTGGGCAGGCCATCCGGGATCTCGTCGCCTACTCCTCCGGTGACCCACTGCAGACGGGGGCGAGGGCGCAAGCCAAGCTCCGGCCGTGGCCCCGTGCCTTGGCGGTGGTCGATGGGATCGGTCTCGGCTCGGGGACGGTTGCGGAGCTCCGCCGGGAGAAGCAGCGGGTGGAGAGCTTCATCGCCTCCGAGGGGACGAGGCTCAAGGACCAGACCGGGGAGTTCGGGTTCGTGAACAAGCGCAGCGCCGCGTGGTGGAACCTCCGGGAGATGCTCGCACCCCCCTCCGAGGTCTGTCTGCCCCCCGACGACATTCTGGTGGGTGACCTCACCGCGCCGAAGTGGCGGGAGATGGCCGGCGGACGACTCCAGGTCGAGAGCAAGGACGACATCCGCAAGCGCCTCGGCCGGAGCCCCGACCGGGGAGACGCAGTCGTGATGGCGTTCTTCGCGGAGATGCTCCACTCCTCGGGGTCCACCAACGCCGCCCTCCTGCTCGGGAGTCGGCAGTAACCTACCCCCTCCGTATTCAGCGGGGTTATGCTTTGCCGTACCACGTTCCGGGTCGCTTGACAGGCAGCGACCACCCCGGACGGCGACGGAAAGGTGCGGCCCACGACCACACCCCTGCAGGCGGCCATCCTCGTCGGAGCGACCTACCGCCTGACCCATCTGGTCGTCGACGACGATCTCGCGCCGGTGACGCGCGTCCGTGACGCTTACATCCGCCGGGTGGGCAAGGACTCCGCGTGGGCCGAGTTGATCGGGTGCTACTGGTGCTCAGGGGTATGGATCGCAGCGGCGGTGCTGGCCTCCTACGCATTGTGGCCGGGGGTCATCCGGATGATGGCGGTCCCGGCGGTGTCCGCGGCGGTGGGGCTGGTGAGCGAGTGGGAGCAGCGGTGAGCGACGGCTGCGAGCTCGACTATCTCGCGGATCTCCTGCCTACGGAAGGGTGTGTCCCCCTCGCCTCTATGCGGGCTCTGCTGTTCCTCGACGAGGACGGCAGGGAGAAGGTAGCCCTCGACTACGACGAGGATGTGTCGGTTGTGACGCTCGCCGGGCTTGCCGCCACGGCACAGTCATGGCTCCTGCGGGAGTTCGGATCGGATGTGGTCGGGTGAGCTACCCCGACCTGTCGTTGTTCGAGCGGGCCGCGGCCCGACAGGTAACTC
>JBASRP010000268.1:0-5326 GCA_049273905.1 Actinomycetota bacterium | reverse complement strand
GCGTCCACCCGGGCCTGCTGCCCGGCGGGCGCCGCGTCGACGACGCGACCGCGCGGGCCGAGCTCGAGCAGACCTGGGGCGCGACGATCCCTTCCACACCCGGACGCGACGCCCGCGCGATCCTCGAGTCTCCCGGCGAGCTCGGCGTGCTGTTCCTCGCCGGCGCCGATCCGGTGGACGACTTCGGCGACGCGACCCTCGGCTCGCGCGGTATCGACGGGTCGCCGTTCATCGTCGCCACCGATCTGTTGATGACGGCGTCCAGCAAGCGCGCCAACGTGCTGCTGCCGGCGTCCGCCCCGGCCGAGCGCGACGGAACCGTGACCGACTGGGAGGGCCGGCGGCAGATCTTCGGCGCCGCCGTCACCCCCGCCGGCGTCAGCCGTCCCGACTGGGAGATCCTCAGCTTGATCGCGAACGAGGCCGGCGTCGCGTTCCCGCGGACGCGCGAGGCATTGCGACATGAGATGGATGCGTTGCAGCGGCCGGTCGAGGACCCGACGCCGGTGGCGATGCCACCGCTGCCGATGCGCCGGCTCGACGAGCACCGTCCCTTCACCCTGCTCACGTATCCGCTGTTGCTCGACGCCGGCACGATGATGCTCGGCGCCACCGAGCTGCTCGACACGGCCGAGGAGCCGTTCGTCGAGATCGGACGGTCCGACGCCGAACGCCTGGGCATCACGGCCGGCGATCGCGTGCGCGTGACGAGCGCGTGCGGGCGGGTCGAGGCCAACGCCCGCGTCACCAGCGCGATGGCCGACCGTTGCGTCTTCGTCCCGGCCACCCAGTTCGGCGTCCGGGGCTTGTCGCTCCTCGACGCGGGGGAACCGGTGACGCTCGTGAGCGTGGAGAAGATCTAGATGGACTGGCTCGACGTCGTCATCATCGCGATCAAAACGGTCGTGATCTTCGGCTTCCTCCTCGTGAGCGTGATGATGACCATCTGGGTCGAGCGACGCATCGTCGCCTTCATGCAGCAGCGCTACGGCCCGAACCGCGTCGGCCCGTTCGGGATGCTGCAGTCTCTCGCGGACGGCGTGAAGCTCTTCTTCAAAGAGGATCTCCGCCCGGACACCGCCGACGAGCCCATCTTCACGCTGGCGCCGATGTTCTCGCTGATCCCGGCGTTCATGGCGTTCGCCGTCGTGCCGGTTGGGATCGGGTTCCACATCGGCGACCGCTTCATCTCGTTCCAGCTCGCGGACCTCAACGTCGGGATCCTCTACTTCCTCGCGATGGGGTCGCTGATGGTCTACGGCGTCGTGCTCGCCGGGTGGGCCAGCGGCAGTGCGTATCCGTTGCTCGGCGCGGTCCGATCGACGGCCCAGATGATCTCGTACGAGATGGGGCTCGGCCTCGCAGCGGTCGCGGTCACGCTGTGGGCGGGGACTCTGTCCACGCGCGGCATCGTGGATGCGCAGGCCGGCACCTACGTGTGGATCATCCCGCGTTGGTTCATCCTCCCGCAGTTCCCGGCCTTCCTTCTTTTCTTGCTCGCCGGCATCGCCGAAACCAACCGCGCGCCGTTCGACTTGCCCGAAGCCGAAACGGAGCTCGTCGCCGGATACCACACCGAGTACTCGAGCATTAAGTTCGCGATGTTCTTCATGGCCGAGTACATCCACGTGATCACCACGTCGGCGATCACCGTGACCCTGTTCCTCGGCGGCTGGCGCGGCCCGATCTTCCCGTTCGTCGAGCCTATCTGGCCGGTCGTGTGGTTCATGGGGAAGATGGGCGCGCTGATCTTCCTCTTCATCTGGGCGCGGGCCACCATCCCCCGGCTGCGGTACGACAGGCTGATGGCGATCGGTTGGAAGGTCTTCATCCCGGTCGGTCTCGCGTGGGTCATGATCACGGCCACGCTCGCCGTCCTCCCGCAAGAGGTCGACCGCGGGACCCTGCTGGCATGGATCGGGCCGATCTTCGGTCTCGCCGCGGTGATCGTCCTTGGCAAGGTGACGCGCGAGAACCTGGCGGGCTTGCGTGCGAGAGGAGCTGTCGCCCGTGGCCGTGTTTGAGCTCATCAAGGGTCTGGCCGTGACGGCGAAGCACATCCTGAAGCCGAAAGTCACGACGCAGTACCCGGAACAGAAGAAGCCGACCGCGCCGCGGTTCCACGGCCGTCACGTGCTGAACCGGTACACGGACGGCCTGGAGAAGTGCATCGGCTGCGAGCTATGCGCGTGGGCGTGTCCGGCGGATGCGATCTACGTGCAGGGCGCGGAGAACACCCCGGACGCGCGGTACTCGCCGGGTGAGCGCTACGCGACCGACTACCAGATCAACTACCTGCGCTGCATCTTCTGCGGGCTGTGCATCGAGGCCTGCCCGACGCGCGCGCTCACCATGTCGAACGAGTACGAGCTCGCCGACGACTCGCGCGAGGAGCTGATCTTCACGAAGGAGCAGCTGCTGGCGCCGCTGCCGGATGGCGCGACGACGCCGCCGCATACGGACGAGGACGTTGCGGCACGCGGGTTGCAGTACTACGGCGGGTACGCAGGAACGCCCGTCCTTACGTCGGCCGCGCGGGCCGAGCAGGAAGAAGAGTCGACGCACACGCAGCACCACTGACGATCGAACGCGGTGGAGGGAATGGAACCGTACGTTTTCTGGCCGATGGCGGTGGGCGCGGTCACCAGCGCTCTGCTGATGATCCGCTCGCGGAACCCCGTACACGGGGCGCTGCTGCTCGTCGGTAACTTCTTCACCCTCGCGGTGCTGTACGTGTTGCTCGAGGCGCACTTCCTCGCCGCCGTGCAGGTGATCATCTACGCCGGCGCGATCATGGTGCTGTTCCTCTTCGTGATCATGCTGCTCGGCATCGACCGCGAGGATCCGGTCGAAGAGACCGTTCCCTTCTTGCGCATCCTGCGCCCGGCGACGTACGTGCTCGCGGCCGGGTTCGCGGGCGCTCTGGTCTGGATGATCCGCTCAACCGTCAGCGGGGCCGGCTTCGCCGGGCTGAAGCAGGCCAACGCCTCCGGCAACGTGCAGGGGGTCGGTCGCGTCCTGTTCAACAAGTACGTCTTCCCGTTCGAGGTCGCGTCCGTCCTGTTGATCATCGCCGCGATCGGCGCGATGGTCCTCGGCCGGCGGCGCGACGAAGAGGAGGCGGCGTCGGGGCTGCGCGATGACGTGCCGCCGGCCCTCGCCGAGAGGGAAGAGGAGCGCGTGTGGTAGCTCCCAGCAGCTACTTGGCGCTCGGCGCGCTGCTGTTCACGCTCGGGGTCGTCGGCGTGCTGACGCGGCGCAACTCCATCCTCATCTTCATGTCGATCGAGCTGATGTTGAACGCGGTGAACCTGACGCTGGTCACCTTCGCGAAGATGAATGGCAACCTCGACGGACAGGTCCTCGCCTTCTTCGTGATCATCGTCGCGGCCGCCGAGGTCGTGGTCGGCCTCGGGATCATCATGTCCATCTTCCGCAGGAAAGCCAGCGCGTCGGTCGACGACGCAAAGACGATGAAGTGGTGACCTGATGCCGTCGGCCGTCAACACCGCCTGGCTGATCCCGTTCTTCCCGTTGCTGGGCGCGGTGTTCCTCCTGCTGCTGGGGAAGCGCGTGGGCCGCGGCGCCGGCGCGATCGCGACGCTGATGATGGGCGCGTCCTTCGTGACGGGCCTCGTCACGTTCATCCAGGTCTCGCACCAACCGGCCGGATCCCGCTCGTTCATCAAGCCGCTCTACGAATGGATCGCGTCGGGCAGCTTCAAGGTGTCGCTCGACATCCGGATCGATCCGCTGTCGCTCGTGATGGTCTTGGTTGTCACCGGCGTCGGTGCGCTGATCCACATGTACTCGATCGGGTACATGCACGACGATCCCCGTTACCCGCGCTACTTCGCGTATCTGAACCTGTTCGCCTTCTCCATGCTCGTGCTGGTTCTCGCGAACAACTTCCTCGTCCTTTACGCGGGGTGGGAACTCGTCGGTCTCTGTTCGTATCTCCTGATCGGGTTCTGGTTCGAGCGGCGCGCCGCCGCGAGTGCGGCGAAGAAGGCCTTCATCACAAACCGCGTCGGCGACCTCGGGTTCGCGATCGGCATCGTGCTCATCTTCGTGACGATGGGGTCGCTCGATTACGACCGGGTGTTCGCGGCTGCCGGCGGCCTCGCGAACGGCACCGCGACGGCGATCGCGCTGTTGCTCTTCGCCGGCGCGTGCGGAAAGAGCGCGCAGATCCCCCTCCACGTGTGGCTCCCCGATGCCATGGAAGGTCCGACGCCGGTCAGCGCCCTGATCCACGCCGCCACGATGGTGACGGCCGGCGTGTACATGGTGGCGCGGTCGCACGCGATCTTCGACGCCTCGTCGGTCGCGGGCGACGTCGTCGCGTGGATCGGTCTCGCGACCGCGCTGATGGCCGCGGTGATCGCCTTCGTGCAGGACGACATAAAACGTGTGCTCGCGTACTCCACCATCTCGCAGCTCGGGTTCATGTTCGTGGGGGTCGGCGTCGGGGCCTACACGGCCGGCGTCTTCCATCTCGTCACGCACGCGTTCTTCAAGGCGCTGCTCTTCCTCGGCGCCGGCGCGGTCATGCATGCGCTCGCCGGCGAGACGGACATGACCAAGATGGGCGGGCTCGCGCGCAAGATCCCCTGGACCGCGGCGGTGATGGTCGCCGGCTGGATCGCGATCATCGGCTTCCCCGGCACGAGCGGCTTCTTCTCGAAGGACCAGATCCTCGAGGGCGCGTACGCCACGGGTCACACCGCGATCTGGATCCTTCTTCTCGCCGCGACGGTGGGGACCGGGTTCTACAAGTCGCGCTTGATGTTCCTGACGTTCTTCGGCCGCAGCCGCCTCGAGCCACAACAGCACCCGCACGAGTCGCCGCCGGTGATGGGCTTCCCGCTCGGCATCCTCGCCGCGCTCGCGCTCGTCGGCGGTCTCTTCGGGTTGAGCGCGCACGGCGGGCGGTTGCAGAATTGGCTCGCGCCCCAGGCGAAGGCCGAGATCACCGTCGCCCAGGAAGCCGGGCCGCTTCCCGTTGCACCGGAAGAAAAGGAGAACGGGCTGTCCGCGCCGGTCCTGTCGATCCTCGCGACCGCGGCCGGCCTCGCCGGTGCCGCGGCGGCCGGGTACATGTATCTCTGCGGGTTCGACTGGCAGCGCCGCCGCGAGCGCGCGGGCCTCCTCTGGCGCGCGGCGCGCAACCGCTTGTACATCGACGCGGCGTACGAATTCGTCTTCACCGGCATCGGGCGGCTCGGCGCCACCGCCCTCGCGTTCGTCGTCGACCAGAAATGGATCGACGGCGTCGTGAACAACGTCGGGCGAGGGATGGGCCTCCTCGCCGCCGCCACTCGGC
>JBASRP010000258.1:0-3330 GCA_049273905.1 Actinomycetota bacterium | reverse complement strand
GCAGGGAGTCGAGCGCTGCGGCCCGCGCGCGATCGTCGAGATCCGCGAGGAGTCCGTTCACGATCCCGAGCTTCCGGACCCCGTCGAAGCTGCGCGCGGCGTCGGGCCCGAAGTACGTCGGTCGCTCGACCTCGTCGAGCTCGACGTCGGTGAACCCGGCCGCGCCGAGGATCTCGCGCACGCGGCCGGCGTCGGCGAGCGCGAACGGCGACGGTGCATTCGGAGGCGGAGTGGGTAGGTCTCGTCCCGCGGCGAGCGCGCCGAAGATAGCCGACACCCACTCGTTCCGGCCGAGCTCGCGCCAGCACAGCATCGCCAGCCGGCCGCCGGGAGCCAGCGCGCGTCCGATGTTCGTGAAGGCGGCGACCGGGTCGTCGAAGAACATGACGCCGAACCGGCTGATCGCGACGGAGCACGACCCAGGTTCGAACGGATAGACCTGTGCGTCGCCGCGCACGAAGCTGACGTTGGCGATGCCTTCCGCGGCGGCGCGCTCGCGCGCCCGCTCGAGCATCCGCGACGACAGGTCTATCCCGAGCGCTCTCCCTGCCGAGGCGGCGCGGGCCGCGGCACGCGTCGTCTGGCCGGTACCGCATCCGACGTCGAGGACGCGGTCCTGCGAGGCGATCGCGGCCGCGTCGAACAGAACCGGAGTCGTGTAGCGGCTCGCCTCCGTGTAGAAGGCGTCGTTCTCGGTCCAGTTGTCGCCCGCCGGGCCGTCCCAGTCGCGGGTCTGCTCGACGTTGACCTTCGGTTCGTCAGCCATGCTTCTGATATAGTCCCCTTGGGACTATGGTGTCAAGAGGCAAAGCCGAGACCACGACCACCCTTTACGGGTTCCTGGGGCTCCTCGCGGTCCGGCCGATGACCACATACGAGCTGGCCAAACACTTCGACCGGTCGCTCGGCCGGACGTGGCCGCGGGCGAGGAGCAAGCTTTACGAGGCTCCCAAGAAGCTGGTGGAGATGGGCCTCGCGCGCGCGTCGAAAGGGCGAACGGGCCTCCGCCCGAAGACCGTCTACACGATCACGCCGAACGGCCGGCGCGGCCTTGCGGCGTGGCTCGCGGAGCCGGGCGCCGGGCCGGAGCTCGAATGCGAACAGCTCGTCAAAGTCTTCTTCGGCGAGCACGGCGGCAAGGATGCGATCGTGACGAACCTCGAGGCCGCGCGCGATTGGGCGCGCGCGCAGATCGACGAGCACCTCGAGGTCGGCAGCGCGTACCTCGAAGGACGCGGCGCGTTCCAGGAACGCATCGCGGTGAACTCGATCACGGGTCGCTTCCTCGCGGAGTTCGCGCTCACGGTCGAGCGATGGGCGGGCGAGTCGCTAGCACACGTCGAGTCGTGGCCCGAGGACCCGCTCGGATGGAGGCCGGATCGCGCTCGGCTCGAAGACATGACGCGCAGGTTGGAGGCGACGCTGGCCGCCCGCCACTAACTCCGGCTGAGCAAGCTAAATGACGCAAATGCTCCATGTGGGCACGGACTCACGCCTCATGACGGACAACCACGCATAGCGCACGATTGGTCACGAACCGAACGACACGGGAGGCCATCGTGGACGAGTACGTGACCGTAGCTTGCTCGATCTGCTCGCAGCCGATCTACCTCGCGCGACACCGACTCGAGGCGCGCCAATGGAACTGCCCGGCTTGCGGCGCCGCCAACATCTCCACCGAGACTCGTCAGCCAACTTTCGTGCCCGCCAACCGGGCCCCGAGCCGTTTCACCAGCGCGGCGCACGCCTCCCCAGCGCCGCGCTGATCGTTTCGCCGGGCGGGCGGGCACTCGCCACAGTGCTCGCCTGACCCGGCGGGGGTCTCCCTCTACAAACGACGCCCCGGTCCATAAGACCGGGGCGTCGCTGTTGCCGGGGGAGGGCGGGACTTAGTTCGAGCTCGCCGCGAGGTTGCGGCGTACTTCCTCGACCGAGATGCCTTGCGCGTCCGCCGCGCGCTGGATCTCCTCGTCGGTTAGGTCGGGGCGGAGCTTGTCGACGGTGATGTTGTCGCCGTCGCCGTGGTTCGAGAAACCTTCACCACATCCGCAAGAAACGCACATCTTTCGCCTCCTTATCTCGAGAACTTCTGGGGGAACTGCGCGATGATCCCGTTCGCGAGGTCGTCCGACATCACGAGGATCGCGTCGTGGATCCGGTCGTACGCGACGACGCTGTCACTCCACTTCCCTTGCAGCTGCGCAACGGCTTCGTCGAGCGTCAGATCGAGGTGCATCTTCATGTGGTGCGAGATCGCCGTTTGCGGCCAGTAGGTCGGGTTGGCCTTCGCGAGGAACGCCGCGATCTCGTCCGCGTTCGCGTACCACGCGGTCTTCTCCGTCTCGACCTTCGCCGTCTGGCCGGCCTTCGCCGCCGCCACCAGATCCGCGGCGGTCAGGATGTGATCACGGAGCAACGCGGTCAGCTGCGCGCCGGCCGCATCGCCGTAGTAGGGCTTAATCGCGTTGCCGATGTCGTCCTGGTTCTTGAGGAGACGCTCCGCCGTCACTTGCTGATCCTTGAGCCCGGCGGCGGCGCTCACGATGTACAGCCGCGTCCAGGTGACGTGGTCCTCCCACAGCTTCCGCATCGCCGTGCGGAGATCCGCGGGGTCGGCCTTCGTGACCTTCTTGGCCTCCTTGGCTGCCGGCCGTTCGCCGGCGCCGACCGCCATCGAACACGCCGCCAGGGCGAGGCCGAGGGCCAGGGCGGATGCCAAGATCGCATGCTTGCTTTTCATGGCTACCTCCTTAGTGCTGCTTGGAGGAGCGAGGCCTCGCTCTCTAACATCTACGTCTGCTAGTCTTAGACCCTACGGCACGCCGAGTCAAGCTGAATTAAGAAATACTTTCGGGTCTTAGACCGGAAGCAGGTCGTCAGGATGCTTTGGACCAGCGAACTCTGGAGTTACGATGTTTCTAATGCCCAAGAACGGGATCCGAGGGGTAGCGGCCCTGGACGAGCCGCTGCGGCGGCAGATCTTCGATCTGGTGCGGCGGGCCGGGCAGGCGTTGACCCGAGACGACGTGGCGGGCGAGCTCGGGATCTCACGGAAGCTGGCCGCTTTCCATCTCGACAAGCTGCTGGCGCGCGGCCTGCTGAAGACCCACTACGCGCGGCCGCCCGGCCGGTCGGGGCCCGGCGCGGGGCGCAGCGCGAAGTACTACGAACCGTCGGGCGTGCAGCTCGAGGTGACGATCCCCGAGCGGCACTACGACATGGCCGGCGCGTTGCTCGTCGAGGCGGTCGCGACCGAGCAGCCCGGCGAGAGCGCGCAGGACGCGGCGTTCCGCGTCGCGCACAAGCACGGGGTCGCGCTCGGCGAGGACG
>JBASRP010000256.1:0-5602 GCA_049273905.1 Actinomycetota bacterium | reverse complement strand
CCGCGGCGTTGCGGCAGGCTGCGCGCGCCGGGATCCGCGAGGTCTATCTCGTGACCACCGACGCGGAGCGGTTCTTCGCCCGCTGCGGCTTCCGCACGATCCCGCGCGAAGAGTTGCCCGACGCGGTCGCATCCCACAAGCAGTTCACGCGCGAATGCCCGGCGACGGCGCCGGCGATGCGCCTCACGCTGCCCGAAGCTCAGTAGGGGATCGAGGCCTGCTGCTGCTGCGGCCGCCGCGGCCGGAAGATCAGCAGTAACAGCATCCCGGCGAGGAACCCGCCGACGTGCGCCATGTACGCCACACCCGTATCACCCGAGACCGACCCCACGCTCGAGAGCAGATTCGTGAGGAACCAGATGCCGATCATCACCCACGCCGGAACGACGATCATCGTGACGAAGATGATGAGGATGACGAGCGTCCGGACGCGCGCGCGCGGGAACATCAAGATGTAGGCGCCGAGGATCCCGGCGACGGCGCCCGACGCGCCGATGAGTGGGACGGCGGAGCCGGGGAACACGTAGGACTGCGTATAGGCGGCCGCGGTTCCCGCGAGCAGATAGAAGGCGACGAACTTCACCTTGCCCAATCGGTCCTCGACGTTGTTCCCGAACACCCAAAGGAACAGCATGTTGAACACGATGTGCAGGATGCTCCCATGCAAGAACATCGATTTGAGGATCGATAACCAGATGTTCTTGCGAGGACACGAGATCCTCTCCATCACGGCAGAGATGTTCTCTTGCCCCGTCTTGAACTGGTCGCCGCGGGCGAGCACGTCGCCGACCCTTTCTCCGTGCGTCAGCTCGTATGGGATCGCCCCGTTGCATGCGAAGTAGCGCAGTTGGTTGCACGCCTTCGGCTCCTGTGCGCAGACCGGGATGACGTTGAGCTCTTCATGGATGCGGCCGCTGGCGAGGACGGGCTCGGTGAAGAACACGATGACGTTGATGACGATGAGCGCGATGGTGAGGACGGGCGTCGAGAACGTCGGGTTCTCGTCCTTGATCGGGATCATCTAGAAGAGCTGCCGGAGCAGCAGCAAGTCGCGCGCGTGCGCGTCCACGCGGATCCGCCCGAAAAGGAGCGCCATCGCCAGCGAGCTCTTGCCGTCGGCCAGCGCGACGAGCTCGTCGCTCGCGACCGAGATGCGAACGTCGCCGCCCTCGGCGTTCTTCGTCTTGGCGAGCTTGTAGATCCGGCCGTCCGCGTACTCGGCGCGATAGATGAGATCGAGGTCGGTGATGACGACAACGATGCTGCGCTGCTGGTCCGGGAGCGACGCGCCGTCGAGATCCGCGGTGTCGAGCCGCTTCACCAGCTTCTTGAGAGTGCGGTCGACTTCCGCAGGGGTCGCCACGTCGGCTGAGGATACCACTGGTAGCCTGGTCGTCCCCGCCCGGACCGGCGGGAAAGCACGATGAGGAGGAACGCCGATGCGTGACGCGATCAGGCGGTATGTCGACGCAGCGCAGAGTCTCACAGAGGTGCCGCGCGAGCGAGCCGAGCGGATCGCGCGGAAGCTTTCGGGCTCCGGATTGATCGACCGCGGGCAGATCCGCGACGTCGCATCGGATCTCGTCGACCGCAGCCGCGAGAACCGACGGAAGCTGACCGACTTCATCACGCGCGAGATCCGCCGTCAGGTGTCGCGCCTCGGTCTCGCCCGGACGTCGGAGGTCGAGCGCCTCGCGCAGCGCGTTCAGGCCCTCGAGGTCGCCGAGAGGCGCGCACGTCAGACCCGCGTCCGCGCGTCCACCGCGCCGAAGAAGACCCCGAAGCGCGCGGGAACCAGCAGGTCGGGCACCACGAGAAAGCCTGCCCGCTCGCGCTGAGCGGGGGACGTATCATGGCCTCGATGGACGATCGCGCGAACGCACCCGACGACATCGAGGCCGAGATCGAGCGCATCGGCACGCTCCCGCCCGCCGAACGCGCTGCTGCGCTTGAGCAGCTCGAAGCACGACTGCGCACGACGCTCGACGAGATCCCGTCGGCCTGATGTCCGCCCGTCGCGCCCCCACCCAAGCGGGGGCTCACCCATACGTCTCCCGGGGCGGGGCGAAGCTCGAGCGCGCCCTCGATTCCTTCGCGATCGACGCCACCGGTATGAGAGCGCTCGATGCGGGCGCCTCGAACGGAGGCTTCACCGACTGCTTGCTGCGGCGCGGCGCCGCGCGCGTCATCGCGGTCGACGTCGCGTACGGCGCGTTCGCGTGGGCGCTGCGGAACGACGCGCGGGTGCGCGTCCTCGAGAGGACGAACGTCCGGACCCTCGACCTGCCGGCGATGGGGGAGGAGCCGGTCGATCTCGTCGTTGCAGACTTGTCGTTCATCTCGCTGGCCGTTGTTCGCGACGCGCTGCTCGCCGCCGCACGCCCGGACGCGTCGGTCGTTCTCCTCGTGAAGCCCCAGTTCGAAGCAGCGCGGGCGCGCGTCGAACGCGGCGGCGTGGTTCGCGATCCTGATGTCTGGCGCGACACGATGCGTTCCGTCGCGGACGCGTACCGCGCGTCCGGCTGCATCGTCGCCGGTGCGTGCGCGTCGCCGCTCGTCGGTCCCGCCGGCAACCGCGAGTTCTTCCTCCATCTGCGTCGCGATGGGAACGATGTCGGTGACCCCGTCTTCGATGCCGCGATCGAGGGGGCGCCGTGACGCTGAAGCGCGTCGCACTCTTCCTCCACGGCGACCGCGCCGACGCGGAGGAGACCGGCCGATGGCTCTCGCGCGCGCTCGACGGGCGCGGCATCGAAGTGTGCGCGCTCGCCGCCGACGCGGCGCGTCTCGGCGATCCCGTGCGCGTGATCGACGAATCCGGTTTCGGTCAGCACTTGGATCTGATCTTCGTGCTGGGCGGGGACGGCACGTTGCTCCGTGCGGCGGCGATCGCCGTGCCGTCCGGCACACCGTTGCTCGGCGTGAACCTCGGGCGCCTCGGTTTCCTCGCCGAGATCGAGCGCGGTGAGCTCGAAGTCGCCCTCGACCGCATCTGCGATCAAGGGTTCGAGGTCGAGTCGCGGATGACCCTCGAGGGCGAGGTGGCACTGGGCGGCGAGGTCGTGGAGCGCTTCACGGCCGTGAACGACGTGATCGTGTCGAAGGTCACCCCGGGGCGGCTGATCAAGCTCGACGTCTCCCTCGGCGGCGAGGAGTTCACCACGTTCGCCGCGGACGGCCTGATCGTTTCCACGCCCACGGGTTCCACGGCATACTCGTTCTCGGCGCACGGACCGGTGGTGTCGCCGCGGCTGGACTGCCTGATCCTCACGCCCGTCTCGCCGCACATGCTCTTCGATCGCGCCATGGTCGTGGCGGCCGCCGAAGAGATCGTCATCACGGTCCTGCCGGACCCCGACACGGTCTCCTTGTCGGCCGACGGCCGGAAAGAGGTCGAGCTCCCGGTCGGCGCCACGGTGACGGTTCGTCGGGGCGCGAAGCACCTCAAGCTGGCGAAGGTTGCGGGCGCGCCGTTCTGGCGGCTGGTCCGCGAGAAGTTCCGCCTTCCCGACGACTACCATTAGCCCATGGCACGCACCGAGCCGGACGGCTCCCAGAGCCGAACCCGGACCGGCAGCCGCCGGCTCCCGTGGCGCCGGCGGCGCGACGCCGACGGCATCACCGGCATCGCCCGTATCGATCGGCGCACGAAGGACCTGATCCCGCGGCTCCGGCCCGGCGAGATCGCGATCATCGATCACGAGGACCTCGATCGCGTCTCGGCGGAGGGGCTCGTCGAGCGCCACGCCGGCGCCGTCGTGAATGCGCGCGCGTCGATCACCGGCCGCTACCCGAACTCGGGCCCCGCCGTTCTGTCGCGCGCGGGCATCCCGCTGATCGACCGCGCCGGCCCCGACATCCTCGACCTGATCAAGGAAGGCGAACGTATCCAGATCCGAGGCGGTGAGATCACGCGCGACGGCGAGGCCGTGGCGAAGGGCGTCATCCTCGACGGCGAGGAGCTCGACCGCCAGCTGGCCGCGGCGCGCTCGCACCTGGGCGAGGAGCTCGACGCCTTCGCGCGCAACACCGTCGACTACCTCGTGCGCGAACGCGAGCTCTTCCTCGAGGGCGCCGGCGTCCCCGAGACGCGCACGACGATCGAGGGCCGGCACGCGCTCGTCGTCGTCCGCGGATACGACTACAAGAAGGACCTGCAGACGCTGCGCGGCTACATCGGCGAGGTGAAACCGGTCCTCATCGCCGTCGACGGCGGAGCCGATGCGCTGATCGAGGAGGGGTTCCGTCCGGACATCATCATCGGCGACATGGACTCGGTCTCGACGTCGGCGCTGACGTGCGGCGCCGAGATCATCGTCCACGCGTACCCCGACGGGCGCGCCCCCGGACTCGAACGCGTTCGCGCGCTCGGCATCGAAGCCAGCGTCTTCGCCAGCGCCGGCACCAGCGAGGACATCGCGCTCCTGCTCGCGTACGAGCGGCGCGCCGATCTGATCGTCGCGGTCGGCTCGCACGCGCATCTCGTCGAGTTCCTCGACAAAGGACGGGGCGGGATGGCGAGCACCTTCCTCGTGCGCTTGAAGGTCGGATCGAAGCTGGTAGACGCGAAGGGCGTGAACAGGCTCTACCGGCCGACGGTGCGGCGCTCGGACCTGATGCTCCTGATCGGTGCCGCGCTCATGACGTGGCTGATCGTGGCGCTGGTGTCGCCCGCCACGCGTCTGTGGTTCGAGCAGGTCTGGTACCGGATCCGCAATATCTTCTGACCGATGGTCAACCTCCGCTACCACATCGTTTCGCTGACCGCCGTCTTCCTGGCGCTCGGTCTCGGGATCCTCGCGGGGACGACGGTGATCGACCAGCAAGTGGTGACGGGACTCCGCGCGAACACGCGCGCGTTGCGCAACGACCTCGACAGGACACGCGCGCAGGTCGCGGACCTGGAGGGCCGGCTCGACGTCTGGGACAAGTTCGGCGCCGCGATCGAGCCACCGTTGCTCGATGGGCTCCTCGCGGGCCGCGCGGTCGTTATCCTTTCCGACGCGCGGGTACCCGGAGACGTCCTCACGGAGTTGACCGAAGCGCTGACGTTCGCGAACGCGAAGCGTCCGGCCCGTCTCACGCTGACCGAGAAGTGGGCCCTCGACAACGCGGCCGAGGTCGAACAGCTCGCCCTCGCCCTGCGCTCGAACGCTACGACGGCGCAAGACGTGCTCGCGCAAGCGGCATCCAGGGTCGGAGGCCGCCTAGGAGCGAGCGCCAACCCGCGGGCGGACGGCGACCTGATCAAGGCTCTGACCGACGCGGACTTCCTCGACGTCGACGATCTTCCCGGCGCCGGCTCCTTCCCGGCCGCGAACGCGCTCGTCATCGTGGTCTCGTCCGGCGACGAGAAGGAGGTCCCCGCGCTCGACGACTTCTTCATGCCGATGGTGACGGCTCTCTCCGGCACGCGGATCGTCGCCGTCACCGAGCCAACGACCGCCCAGCGCAATAGGTCGCTCGCCGAGCTCGTGCGCGGCGACCGCGAGGTCGCGCGTGCCGTCTGCACGATCGATCACGTCGACACCGTCGCCGGCCACATCTCGGTCGTTTACGCGCTGCGCGCTCTCGGCGCGGGAGAGCCGGCCGCGCACTACGG
>JBASRP010000244.1:0-12702 GCA_049273905.1 Actinomycetota bacterium | reverse complement strand
TCGCGGCTCGGCGCGACGTCGCCCTTGTAGATCCAGACCTTCACACCGATGCGGCCGAAGGTCGTGCGCGACTCACGGAATCCATAATCGATGTCGGCGCGTAGCGTGTGCAGAGGAACCCGTCCCTCGCGGTACCACTCGCTGCGCGACATCTCTGCGCCGCCAAGGCGTCCGCCGACCTGTACCCGGATGCCCTTCGCGCCGGCGCGCATCGCCGTCTGCACGCCGCGGCGCATCGCGCGACGGAACGACACGCGTCCGGCGAGCTGCTCCGCGATACCTTGCGCGACGAGCGGCGCCTCGAGCTCCGGCTGCTTCAGCTCGATGACGTTGAGTTGGATGTTCTCCTTCTGCGTCATCTTCTTGAGGTCGTCGCGGATGCGGTCGACCTCGACGCCGCGGCGGCCGATCACGATGCCGGGCCGCGCCGTGTAGATGTCGACCTGCAGCCGGTCGCCCTTGCGCTCGATGTCGATGCGCGCGACGCCGGCGTGCGCGAGCCCGTCGTAGAGGTATTTGCGGATCTTCAGGTCTTCCTGCAACCAGGGCAGGTACGTCTTGTCGGCGAACCACCGCGAGCGCCATTCGTAGTTCGGGTTGGCACCGAGGCGGAAGCCGTACGGATTAATCTTCTGGCCCACCGGTGCCCCCCCTCGGTTCCACGACGATCGTGATGTGACTCGTACGCTTGCGGATGTGGTACGCGCGGCCCAGCGCGCGGGGACGCCAGCGCTTCAGCGTCGGACCTTCGTCTGCCCAGCAACGGGCGACGAAAAGCGTGTCGGCCGGGACGCGCAACGTGCCCTCGGCGTTCGCGACGGCCGCGTTCAGGATCTTGCCGACCTCGTGCGTCGGACCGCGGGTCGAGAAATGCAGCACGCGCCGCGCCTCGTCCACGTGCTTGCCGCGGATCAGGTCGAGCACGAACCGAACCTTGTACGGCGAGACGCGGACGAACTTGGAGCTCGCCCGTGCTTCGCGTGGTTTCGCCTGCGCCATCAGATCCCTACTTCTTCGCCGGTCCCGGACCGGTCGGCTTCTCGGTGTGGTGCCCGTGCGAGCGGAAGATGCGCGTCGGCGCGAACTCGCCGAGCTTGTGGCCGACCATGCTCTCCGTCACATAGACGGGAACGTGCTTGCGGCCGTCGTGCACGGCGATCGTCAGGCCGATCATGTCGGGGATGATCGTCGAGCGGCGCGACCACGTCTTGATCACGCGACGATCCCCGCGCTTCGACGCCGCCTCGACCTTCTCGAGGAGGTGGTCGTCGACGAACGGTCCCTTCTTCAGACTGCGCGCCATCCGCTCTATCCCTTCTTCTTGCTCTTCCGGCGCCGCACGATCAGCCGGTCGGACGCCTTGCCCTTCTTGCGTGTGCGGACCTCTTTCTTGCCCCAGGGGCTGGTCGGGTGCCGGCCGCCCGAGGACTTGCCCTCGCCGCCGCCCAGCGGGTGGTCGACCGGGTTCATCACGACGCCGCGGACGATGGGCCGGCGGCCCTTGTAGCGCGTGCGCCCGGCTTTGCCCCAGTTGATGAGCTCCCACTCGGCGTTACCGACCTCGCCGACGGTCGCGCGGCAGGCCGTCTCGACCTGACGGATCTCGCCGGACGGCATGCGCAGGTGCGCGTACGCGCCTTCCTTGGCCAGAAGTTGCACGCTCGTCCCCGCGCTGCGCGCGATCTTCGCGCCGCCGCCGGGCCGCAGCTCGACCGCGTGCACGATCGTGCCGATGGGGATGTTCTTGAGCGGCAGCGCGTTCCCCGCCTTGATGTCGACGCCTTCCCCGGACGAGACGACGTCGCCCACGCCGAGCTTGTCCGGCGCGAGGATGTACCGCTTCTCGCCGTCGAGGTAGTGCAGCAGCGCGATGCGCGCGTTCCGGTTCGGGTCGTACTCGATCGACGCGACCTTCGCGGGCACGCCGTCCTTGTTCCGCCGGAAGTCGACCATCCGATACCGGCGCTTGTTGCCGCCGCCGCGGTGGTACGAGGTGACGCGCCCGTACGCGTTGCGGCCGCCGGTGCGCGGGCGCTTCTTGGTGAGCCCCTTCTCCGGACGCGACCGCGTGACCTCTGAGTAGTCGGACTGGCTCGCACCGCGTCGCCCCGGTGTCGTCGGCTTGAATTTGCGGATACCCATTCGGCTACCTCGGCTGGAAGATCTCGATCTTGTCGCCCTCGCGAAGCGTCACGAGCGCGCGTTTCTGGTGCGAGCGCTGACCCACCGTGTAGCGGGTGCGCTTTTTCTTGCCCGAACGCCACATGGTGTTCACCTTCACCACGTGAACGTCGAAGATCTGCTGGATCGCGATCTTGATCTCGGTTTTGCTCGCCTCGGGCGTGACGAGGAATGTGTAGACGTTGCGATCGATGGCGCTGTACGACTTCTCGGAGACGACGGGAGCGAGGATTATCTCGCGCGGATCCTTCACTCGGCGTCACCCGCCTTCTTCTTCTTGGTCGCGCGCTCGCCGACCTTTGCCAGCGCCGCCTGCGTGAAGACGACCCAGTCGGCATTCAGGATGTCGTACGTGTTGAGCTGGTCGACCAGGATCACGTGCGCGTCGGGCAGGTTGCGGAACGAGAGGCCGATCATGTCGCTCCGTTCCTCGAGCACGACCAGAGATTTGCCGGAGACGCCGAGCGTCTCCAAGGCCTTCATCGCGTCCTTCGTCTTCGGAGCGTCGAACGCGAAGCTGTCGACGACGGCGATACGGCCTTCGCGCGCGCGATCGGACAGCGCCGAACGCAGCGCGAGCGCGCGCACCTTGCGCGGCACCTTCATCTCGTACGAACGCGGCTGCGGCCCGAAGACCACGCCGCCGCCCGTCCAGTGTGGCGCGCGTGTCGACCCTTGCCGCGCGCGGCCGGTGCCCTTCTGTCGCCACGGCTTCTTGCCACCGCCGGACACCTCGCCTCGTGTCTTCGTCGCGTGCGTGCCGGAGCGCGCCGCGGCCAGCTGGGCGCGCACGACCTGGTGCATGACGGGCACGTTTATCTGCGCGCCGAACACGGCGTCGTCGAGCGTCGCCTTGCCGACGACGTCGCCACCGATGGAGCGGATCTCGATCTCGCTCATGCCTTCTTCCCCACCGCTGCCTTCACCGCGTTGCGCACCAGCACGAGCCCGCCGTTCGGGCCCGGCACCGCGCCGCGGATGAGCAAAAGGTTGCGTTCGGGATCCGCCTCGACGACCTGGAGGCTCAGCACGGTCACGCGCTCATGGCCGAGGTGGCCCGGCATCTTCTTGCCCTTGAAGACGCGCCCCGGCGTGGTGCCGGCGTTCACCGACCCCGGCGACCGGTGCTTGCGCTCGGTCCCGTGCGAGGCCTCCTTGCCGTGGAAGTTCCAGCGCTTCATCGCTCCGGCGAACCCCTTGCCCTTCGACACGCCGACGACGTCGACCATGTCACCGGCCGCGAAGACGTCCGCCTTCAGTTCGGCGCCGAGCTCGTACGACGACGCGTCCTGGGTGCGGATCTCGACGAGCGACCGCAGCGCCGGCGCCTTCGACGGCGCCAGGTGGCCCGTCTCCGGCTTGTTGAGGCGCTTGGACGCGACCTCGCCGAACCCGATCTGCACGGCCGCGTAGCCGTCGCGCTCCGCGGTGCGGATCTGCGTGACGGTGCACGGGCCGGCGCGCAGGACCGTCACCGGGACGGCGCTGCCGTCGTCGATGAAGATCTGGGTCATGCCCAGCTTCTCTCCGAGGATCGCTTTGACGGTTCTCTCCATGGCTACAGCTTGATCTCGATGTCCACGCCCGCCGGCAGGTCGAGACGCATCAGCGAGTCCACGGTCTTCGCGGTCGGATCGAGGATGTCGATCAGCCGCTTGTGGGTGCGCATCTCGAAGTGCTCGCGCGAGTCCTTGTCCTTGTGCGGTGAGCGGACGACGCAGTACACCGACCGTTCCGTCGGAAGGGGTACCGGGCCTGAGACCTTCGCGCCGGTCCGCGTGACCGTGTCCACGATCTTGCGGGCCGACTGATCGATGACCTCGTGGTCGTACGCCTTCAGACGGATCCGGATCTTCTGTGTCTGCGCCATCCGCTTCCCCGCTCCCTCGGTGCCCTACTTCTCGATCTTCACGACGCGGCCGGCGCCGACGGTACGTCCGCCTTCACGGATCGCGAACCGGAGTCCTTCGTCCATGGCGATCGGCACGATCAGCTCCACCGTCATGGTGGTGTTGTCGCCCGGCATCACCATCTCGACGCCGTCCGGCAGCTTGATCGAGCCGGTGACGTCGGTCGTGCGGAAGTAGAACTGCGGCCGGTAGTTGTTGAAGAACGGCGTGTGGCGCCCGCCCTCATCCTTCGACAGGACGTACACCTGCGCCTCGAAATTCGTGTGCGGCGTGATCGAGCCTGTTTTCGCGAGAACCTGCCCGCGCTCAACGTCGTCCTTGCCGGTGCCGCGGAGGAGGCAGCCGATGTTGTCGCCGGCCTGGCCTTCGTCGAGGAGTTTGCGGAACATCTCGACGCCGGTGACCGTCGTCTTCGTCGTGGGCCGGATGCCCACGATCTCGATCTCGTCGCCGGTGTGGATCTTGCCGGTCTCGACGCGGCCGGTCACGACGGTCCCGCGGCCGGTGATCGAGAAAACGTCCTCGATCGCCATCAGGAACGGCTTGTCGAGCTCCCGCACCGGCTCGGGGATGTTCTCGTCGCACGCCGCCATGAGCTCGAGGATGCCCTTCTCGGCTTCCTCGTCTCCCTCGAGCGCCTTCAGCGCCGATACCCGGATGACCGGGAGGTCGTCGCCGGGGAACTCGTAGGACGAGAGCAGCTCGCGCACCTCGAGCTCGACGAGGTCGAGCAGCTCCGGGTCGTCGACCATGTCGACCTTGTTCAGCGCGACCACGATGTACGGCACGCCGACCTGGCGAGCGAGCAGCACGTGCTCGCGCGTCTGGGGCATCGGGCCATCGGCCGCGGAGACGACGAGGATCGCGCCGTCCATCTGCGCGGCGCCGGTGATCATGTTCTTGATGTAGTCGGCGTGGCCCGGGCAGTCGACGTGCGCGTAGTGGCGGTTCGCCGTCTGATACTCGACGTGCGCGATCGCGATCGTGATGCCGCGCTCGCGCTCCTCCGGCGCCTTGTCGATCTGATCGAACGGCGTGAAGTCCGCGAGACCCTGCTTCGCGAGGACCTTGGTGATGGCCGCGGTCAGCGTGGTCTTGCCATGGTCGATATGACCGATCGTCCCGATGTTGACGTGCGGCTTCGTCCGCTCGAACTTCTGCTTGGCCATCTTGTCCCCTCCCTCCGGGTCACTCGCCCCGGACTTTGGCCACGATCTCTTTCGCGATGCTCTCGGGCACCTTCTGATACGTGTGGAACTGCATCGTGTACGTCGCGCGTCCTTGCGTCTTCGAGCGCAGGTCGGTCGCGTAGCCGAACATCTCGGCGAGCGGGACCTGCGCGCGGATCACCTGCATCGAGCCGCGCGCGTCCATACGCTCGATCTTCCCGCGCCGCGCGGTGATGTCGCCGATCACGTCGCCCATCGACGCTTCCGGTGTCACGACCTCGACCTCCATCATCGGCTCGAGGAGCGCTGGGTCGGCCTTGCGCGCGGCTTCCTTCAACGCCATGGAGCCGGCGATCTTGAACGCGATCTCGCTCGAGTCGACGTCGTGGTACTGACCGTCGATGAGCGTCGCGCGCAGGTCGACCAGCGGGTAGCCGGCGAGGACGCCGGTCTCCATCGCTTCCTGGATGCCTTCGTCGACCGCCGGGATGTACTCGTTCGGGATCGCGCCGCCTTTCAGCTTGGAGATGAACTCGAAGCCGCCGCCGGGCCCCGTCGGCTCGAGCGCGATCTCGACGACGGCGAACTGGCCGCGGCCGCCGGTCTGGCGCACGTAGCGCACCTGGTGCTTCTCGACATGCTTCGTGATCGTCTCGCGGTACGCCACCTGTGGCTTGCCCACGTTCGCCCCGACCTTGAACTCGCGCGTCAGCCGGTCGACGAGCACCTCGAGGTGGAGCTCGCCCATCCCGCCGATGATGGTCTGGCCCGTCTCGTCGTCGAACCGGACCTGGAACGTGGGGTCCTCGTCGGAGAGCGCCTGCAGCGCCTTCCCCAGCTTGTCCTGATCGGCCTTCGTCTTGGGCTCGATCGCGACCGAGATCACCGGCGCCGGGAACGTCATCGACTCGAGCACGATCGGATGCGCCGGATCGCACAGCGTGTCGCCGGTCGTCGTGTGCTTCAGACCGACGGCCGCGACGATGTCGCCGGCGAACGCCGCGGGGCGGTCCTCGCGGTGGTTCGCGTGCATCTGAAGGATGCGGCCGACGCGCTCCTTGCGGTCCTTGGTCGAGTTGGAGACGTGTGCGCCCGCGCGGAGGGTGCCCGAGTAGACGCGGAAGTACGTCAGCTTCCCGACGTACGGATCGGCCGCGATCTTGAACGCGAGCGCGGCGAACGGCGCCTCATCGTCCGCGCGGCGTTCCTCGGCCGTGCCGTTCGGCAGCGTTCCGGCCACGGCCGGAACGTCGAGCGGCGACGGCAGGTACTGCACGATCCCGTCGAGCAGCGGCTGCACGCCCTTGTTCTTGAACGCGGTGCCGCACAGCACCGGCGTCGCCGTGCCGGCGAGTGTCGCGGCGCGGATCGCGCGACGCATGTGCTCGGCCGACGGCTCGGCGCCGCCGACGTAGGCCTCCATGACTTCCTCGTCGTAGTCGGCCAGCGCTTCGTAGAGCTCGTGACGCCAGTGGTCGGCGTCGGCCTTGAACTCCTCGGGGATCGGCTGGTCCTCCCACTCCTCGCCCTTGCCCTCGTCGGGCCAGATGTGCGCGACCATCGACACCAGATCGACGACGCCCTTGAACTTGTCCTCGGCGCCGATCGGGAGCTGCACCGGCAGCGGATGCGAGTCGAGGCGGTCGCGGATCATCTCCATCGTGCGGAAGAAGTCCGCGCCGACGCGGTCCATCTTGTTGACGAAGCAGATGCGCGGCACGCGGTAGCGGTCGGCCTGCCGCCAAACCGTCTCGGTCTGCGGCTCGACACCGGCCACGGCGTCGAAGACGGCGACCGCGCCGTCGAGGATCCGGAGGCTGCGTTCTACCTCGACCGTAAAGTCCACGTGCCCGGGCGTATCGATAATATTGATCCAGTGGTCCTTCCACATGCACGTGGTCGCGGCGGACGTGATCGTGATGCCGCGCTCTTGCTCCTGGACCATCCAGTCCATGACGGCTGTGCCCTCGTGGACCTCGCCGACCTTGTAGGTCTTGCCCGTGTAGTAGAGGATCCGCTCGGTCGTCGTGGTCTTGCCGGCGTCGATGTGGGCCATGATCCCGATGTTCCGCGTGCGGGCCAGCGGATACTCGCGGATCACGAGATCCTTGCTCACACGTCCTCCCTGATGTTTCGCCTCTGCCGCTTCAGCCATGTCTTTTGGGTTCGTCGCCATCGACTACCACCGGTAATGAGCGAAGGCCTTGTTGGACTCCGCCATCTTGTGCAGGTCTTCCTTGCGCTTGACCGACGCGCCCGTCGCGTTCAGCGCGTCGCTGAGCTCCGAGGCCAAACGGTCGGCCATCGACTTCTCGCGCCGCGCCTTCGCGTTCTGGACCAGCCACCGGAGCGCCAGCGTTGTGGAGCGGCGGTTCGGCACCTCGACCGGAACCTGATAGGTCGCGCCGCCCACGCGCCGCGAACGCACCTCGAGCTGAGGCTTCACGTTCTCGACGGCCTTCTTCAGGGCCGCGACGGGTTCCATCGTGGCGCGCTGGCTCACGCGATCGAGCGCCGTATAGACGATTCGCTCGGCGGAACCACGCTTCCCGCGCTCCAGGATCTTGTTCGTCAGCTGGGTGACGAGCACGCTGCCGTACACGGGGTCCGGTGCGACCTCGCGCTTCGGGATCGGTCCCTTTCTCGGCAACTCTCTTCCTCTCTCTTCCCAGCACAACAGCGAGACCGGGAGGCATCCCCGGCGCTCGCCGGAATGATTACTGGCCCTTCTTGGACCCGTACTTCGAGCGGGCCTGCTTGCGATCGCGCACGCCCGACGTGTCCAGAGAGCCGCGGATGATCTTGTAGCGGACGCCGGGGAGATCCCGGACGCGGCCCCCGCGCACGAGCACGATCGAGTGCTCCTGCAGGTTGTGCCCGATCCCCGGGATGTAGGCCGTCACCTCGGTACCGCTCGTCAAGCGAACGCGCGCGACCTTCCGGAGCGCCGAGTTCGGCTTCTTCGGCGTCGTCGTGTACACGCGCGTGCACACACCGCGTCGCTGCGGCGCACCCTTCAGCGCGGGCGTCCGCCGCTTGGTGCGCTTCGGCGTACGACCGTGCCGGACGAGCTGCTGGATCGTTGGCATCTCGTGTCCCATCCATCGCGGGGCATACCTCTCCCCGAAAGGGGGTCGAGGAGGCCTCCGAAGACGCGCCCAGACGAGGCCCTTGCCCGGGCACGGCTGCTGAGACTATCAGTGCTGAAAGAGCCGGTCAACGCGTTGCCGACGGGCCGCGAGCCTCGTCGAGAAAGAGAGCGAGGCGCCCGAAGGCGCCCCACCCAGAGTGTCGGCTCGGCTACCCCTCTTCGGTCCCCGTTCCGGGCGCCGGTTGCTCCGGCTGCTCGCCGTCGCCCGTGGGCTCCTGGAATTGGGGCGGAACGGGCATCTGGAAGGTTCGGGGCCCGGTCTCCAGCGTCGGCCCGAACTCCTCTTCTTCCTGGGGCAGGGCGTACAGCCGCTCGGGCATCTCGGTCGGGAAGACCTTGATCGTCCGGTAGCGCGCCATGCCGGTGCCCGCCGGGATGAGCTTGCCGATGATCACGTTCTCCTTCAGGCCGAGCAGCGGGTCACTGCGGCCGGAGATCGCCGCGTCGGTCAGGACGCGGGTGGTCTCCTGGAACGACGCCGCCGACAGCCACGAGTCCGTCGCGAGCGACGCCTTCGTGATCCCCATCAGCACCGGTCGCGCCGAGGCCGGCTCACCGCCGTCCTCGACGACCTTGCGGTTGACCTCTTCGAACGCACGACGCTCCACCAGCTGGCCCGGGAGGAAGTCGGTGTTCCCCGGCTCGAGCACGTTCACGCGCTTCAGCATCTGGCGCACGATCAGCTCGATGTGCTTGTCGTGGATCACGACGCCCTGCGACTGGTACACCTGCTGTACCTCGCCGACGAGGAACATCTGGACGTCGCGCGGGCCCTGGATCCGGAGGATCTCGTGCGGGTTCGCCGAGCCCTCCGTCACCTGCTGGCCGACGCGGATCGGGTCACCGGTCTGCACGCGCAGACGCGCGCGACGCGGGACCTTGTAGGCGATCTCCTCCTTGCCGTCCTCGGAGGTCACCTTGATCTCGCGGGCCTTGTCGCCCTCGACGATCTCGATCGTCCCCGACAGCTCCGAGATCTGCGCTTCGCCCTTCGGCTTGCGCGCCTCGAACAGCTCGACGACACGCGGAAGACCATGCGTGATGTCCTCACCGGCGACGCCGCCGGTGTGGAACGTGCGCATCGTGAGCTGTGTTCCCGGCTCACCGATCGACTGGGCGCCGATGATCCCGACCGCCTCGCCGACCTCGACCATCCGACCGGTCGCGAGATTGCGTCCGTAGCACGCCACGCAAACGCCGTAGCGCGCGTCGCAGGTCAGCACGGAGCGGACCATGACCTGGTCGACCTCCGCGTCGACGAGCGCATCCTTCTCGGTGTCGGTGATATCGTCGCCGGCCTTCATGACCTTCTTCCGCGACCCCTCGGCCTTCGACCAGACGTCCTCGGCCAGCACGCGGCCGAAGAGCTTCGTGTCGAGATGCGGCGCCGGGATACGGACGTCGGCCGCCGGATCGACCACCGTCACCTGGACGGGGATGCCCCTCTCGGTTCCGCAGTCCGCCTCGCGGATGATCACGTCCTGCGCGACGTCGACCAGACGTCGCGTCAGATAACCGGAGTCGGCCGTACGGAGCGCCGTGTCGGCGAGACCCTTGCGCGCGCCGTGCGTCGAGATGAAGTACTCGAGCACCGACAGACCTTCGCGGAAGTTGGCCTTGATCGGACGCGGGATGATGTCACCCTTCGGGTTCGCGACGAGTCCCCGCATCGCCGCGATCTGACGGATCTGCATCAGGTTCCCGCGAGCTCCCGAGTTGGCCATCATGTAGATCGGGTTCAGCGGCGTGAAGTGACGCTCCATCGCGATCCGGACGTCGTCCGTCGCCTGCGTCCAGATCTCGATGAGTTCCTGGCGCCGCTCCTCGTCGGTGATGACGCCCTTGCGGTACAGGTCTTCGACCTTCTCCGCCTTCTTCTCGTACTTGTCGAGGATCTCCGGCTTCTCGGGCGGCGTCATGACGTCCTCGACGCCGATCGTCACGCCGGCGCGCGTCGCCCAGTGGAAGCCGAGCGCCTTGAACTCATCCAGGATGTGCGCGAGCGTCGCCTTGTCGTAGATGTCGGCGCACTCGTCGACGATCTCGACGAGCTGCTTCTTCTGCACGACCTGGTTGACGTACGGGTAATCGGCCGGCAGCGCTTCGTTGAAGAGGATGCGGCCGATCGTCGTCTCGATGCGCGGCGCGGCTCCGTTCGTCTCGCCTTCCTGCGCGACGGCGAGCATCCCGACGTTCTTGCCGGGCAGCCGGACCTTGATCTTCGCTTGGAGGTCCACCTCGCGGAACTCGAGCGCCATGATCGCTTCGGCCGGCGACGTGAACGAGCGTCCCTCGCCCGGCGCCTCGGCCTTCTCGACCGTGAGGTAGTAGAGCCCGAGCACCATGTCCTGCGTCGGCACGGCGATCGGACGGCCGTGCGCCGGCGACAGCACGTTGTGCGCCGACAGCATCAAGATCCGCGCTTCAGCCTGCGCCTCCGCCGACAGCGGGAGGTGAACGGCCATCTGGTCGCCGTCGAAGTCCGCGTTGAACGCGGTGCAGACGAGGGGATGGATGCGGATCGCTTTGCCCTCGACGAGAACCGGCTCGAAAGCCTGGATCCCGAGACGGTGCAGCGTCGGCGCGCGGTTCAGAAGCACCGGGTGCTCGCGGATGACCTCTTCGAGCACGTCCCACACGACCGGACGCGCGCGCTCGACCATGCGCTTCGCGCTCTTGATGTTCTGCGCGTGCCCGAGATCGACGAGCCGCTTCATCACGAAGGGCTTGAAGAGCTCGAGCGCCATCTGCTTCGGCAGACCGCACTGATGCAGCTTCAGCTCCGGACCGACGACGATGACCGACCGGCCCGAGTAGTCCACGCGCTTACCGAGCAGGTTCTGACGGAACCGGCCCTGCTTGCCCTTCAGCATGTCGGACAGCGACTTCAGCGGACGGTTGCCGGGCCCCGTGACCGGACGGCCGCGGCGACCGTTGTCGAAGAGCGCGTCGACGGCCTCTTGGAGCATGCGCTTCTCGTTGTTGACGATGATCTCCGGCGCGCCGAGGTCGAGGAGCCTCTTCAGGCGGTTGTTGCGGTTGATCACGCGGCGGTAGAGGTCGTTGAGGTCCGATGTCGCGAACCGGCCGCCGTCGAGCTGCACCATCGGGCGCAGGTCCGGCGGGATGACCGGAACGCAGTCGAGCACCATGCCCTGCGGCGAGTTCTTCGTGCCGATGAAACACGTCGCGACCTTCAGACGCTTGATCGCGCGGGCGCGCTTCTGTCCCTTGCCGTCGCGGATCGTCGTGCGCAGGTTCTCGACCTCGTCCTTGACGTTGAGGTTGACGAGCAACTCCTTGATCGCCTCCGCGCCCATGCCGCCCTGGAAGTACTCGCCGAAGCGGTCCTTCAGCTCGCGGTACATGAGCTCATCGGAGATCAGCGTCTTCACCGACATCGCCTGGAACGTGTCGAAGACATCGTCGAGCTGCTTCGACTTGCGCGCCGCCTGCTCGTGGATGTCCTTGATCTCGCGCTCGGCCTTGCCCTTCTCGGACGACAGCTGCGACGACTTGGCGCCTTCGGACTCCATCTCCTTGAGGCGCTTCTCGAGATCCTTCAGCTTCAGTTCAACGCGCTTGTCGCGCGCCTTCTCGAGCTCACCCTTCTCCGCGGCGAGCTCCTTCTCGAGCTTCGGGACGTCCTTGTGGCGCTTCTCGTCGTCGACGAACGTGATCAGGTACGCGGCGAAGTAGATGATCTTCTCGAGGTCCTTCGGTGCCAGGTCGAGCAGGTACCCGAGGCGCGACGGGACGCCCTTGAAGTACCAGATGTGCGTGACCGGCGCGGCGAGCTCGATGTGACCCATGCGCTCGCGACGGACCTTCGAGCGCGTGACCTCCACGCCGCAGCGCTCGCAGATGATGCCCTTGAACCGGACGCGCTTGTACTTGCCGCAGTAGCACTCCCAGTCACGCGTCGGCCCGAAAATGCGCTCGCAGAAGAGCCCATCCTTTTCCGGCTTCAGCGTGCGGTAGTTGATCGTCTCCGGCTTCTTCACCTCGCCGTTGGACCACATGCGGATCTGATCCGCCGTGGCGAGGCCGATCCTCAGCTCGTCGAAATAGTTGACATCGAGCACGGGTTAGCCCTCCACATCCACACTCGAAGGTTCGCGGCGCGACAAGTCAATCCCGAGCTCGTCTGCGGCCCGGAACACATCCTCGTCGGTCTCGCGCATCTCGATCTCCTTGCCCTCCGCCGAGAGCACCTCGACGTTGAGGCACAAGGACTGCATCTCCTTGATCAGCACCTTGAAGGACTCGGGGATCCCCGGCTCGGGGATGT
>JBASRP010000232.1:0-10419 GCA_049273905.1 Actinomycetota bacterium | reverse complement strand
CCCCAGCCACGACGAGCCTACGGTCCGCTTCCCGACCGCGCAGACGGCGCCGGCTCCGGCCGGACCGCGCGCGTTGTCGAAACGCCGCTACCGCACACTGGCGGCCTTCGCCGAGGCGCTGATCCCGCCCGGCGGCTCCATCCCGCATTCGGCGAACGACGTCCACGTCGCGGAGCGCATCGACGTCGCGGCGGCGGACTTCGATCCCGTGGTGCGCAAGCGCCTCGGGAGCCTGCTGACCGTGTGGGAGTGGCTCTCGGTCTTCTCGCGCTACGTGCGGCCGTTCTCCCGCCTGTCTCTGCAGGCACGAACGGCCTACTGCGAACGCGCGTCGCGGAGCCGTACGGCGTTGGTGCGCCAGCCGTTCACGTTCCTGAAGCTGGCGTGCTTCAACCAGTGGGCGTCGACGCCACCCGTCGAAGAAGCGATCGGGTTCACGTATTCGTGCGTGACGCGCGACCCGCCGCGCGACGGCGCGGCCCTCGAAGTCGTGCAGTGGCCGCAGATCGACCGGGACCACACCGAGGAAACCGACGTCGTCGTGATCGGCTCGGGCGCCGGCGGCGCGACGATGGCGAAGGAGCTCGCCGAGTCGGGGATGTCGGTGATCGTGCTCGAGGAGGGCTCGTACTTCACGCGCTCCGACTTCTCGGGACCGCCCTGGGAGCGGTTACAGAAGCTGTACCGCGCCAACGGCACCACGGTCGCCCTCGGGCTCCCGACGATCCCGCTACCGCTTGGAAAGGCCGTGGGCGGCACGACGCTGATCAACTCGGGGACCTGCTTCCGCACGCCGGACAAGGTCCTGAGCGCGTGGGGGAGCCAGTGGGGGATCGAAGCGATCGACCCCGCCGCGATGACGCCGTTCTTCGACCGCGTCGAGCGGATCATGCACGTGATGCCGGTGCCCGAGGAGCTGCTCGGCGAGAACGCGAAGGTCTTCCGGCGCGGTGTGAAGGCGCTCGGGCTGCACGGCGCGCCTATGCAGCGCAACATCGACGGCTGCCGCGGCTGCGGCGTGTGCGCGTTCGGGTGCCCCTCGGACGCGAAGCAGTCGACGCACATCTCGTACCTGCCGCGCGCGCAGAAGCACGGCGCGACGATCTACGCGCGCTGCCGGGCCGATCAGATCGTCGTCACCGACGGCAAAGCGACCGGCGTCGTCGCGTCGCTACTCGATCCGGCCGGGCAGCCCCAGGCGAAGCTCACGGTGCGCGCGAAGATCGTCGTCGTGGGCGCCGGCGCCGTCCACACGCCGGCGCTGTTGCAGCGCAACGCGCTCGCGAACCGCTCCGGTCAGCTCGGCCGGAATCTGAGGATCCACCCGGCCGCCGGGATCGGCGCGTGGATGCCCGAGGACGTGTACGGCTGGCGCGGCACGTTGCAGCCGTATTACGTCGACGACTGGCACGCGTCGCACGACATCATGATCGAGGTGACCTCGTCGGTCCCCGGGATCGGCGCCGGCACGATGCCGGGCTCGGGCGTGTTCACGAAGGAGATCCTCGGCCAGTACAAACATCTCGCCTCGGCCGGGCTGTTCGTGTCCGACACGTCGAGCGGTCGCGTGCGGAAGATGGGCTCCGGCGAACCGATCGTCACCTACAAGCTCAACAAGCTCGACACGCGCAAGCTGGTCCGTGGGATCGTGCACACCGCCGAGATCTTCTTCGCCGCCGGCGCGCAACAGGTCTTCACCGGATTGCCGGGCAAGGGCTTCGTGAAGCATCCGAGCGAGCTCGAGGACGTGAAGGAAGAGGCGGTGAAGCCGGGCGCGCTGCGGCTGACCGCGTTCCATCCGGTCGGCACCGCGCGGATGGGCGCGAACCCGGCGGAAACCGTGGTCGGGCCCTGGGGCGAGGCCCACGACGTGGCGAACCTGTTCGTCGCCGATGCGAGCGTGTTGCCGGGCTGTCCGACCGTCAATCCGCAGATCTCGATCATGGCGTTCGCAACGCGTTCCGCGGACCATATCGTTCGTCACGGGGGCCGATACCTCGCGTAGTCTTGGCTCCATGGCGATCGAGATCGGTCAGGAAGCGCCGGACTTCGAGCTCTCGGATTCCGAGGGCGGCAAGACGAAACTGTCGGACTACCGCGGCAAGAAGAACGTTTTGCTGCTCTTCTATCCGCTGGCGTTCTCGCCCGTGTGCACGACCGAGTTCTGCGCGCTCCGCGACGTCAACGACGACATCCAGAACGATGGGACCGAGGTCGTCGGCATCTCGGTCGACAGCCGCTGGACGCTGATGGCGTGGAAGGAAGCCGAGAAGTTCCCGAACAAGTTCGTGGCCGATTTCTGGCCGCACGGCGCGGTCGCGCGCCAGTACGGCGTGTTCGTCGAAGAGCGCGGCACAACGCTCCGCGGGACGTTCCTGATCGACAAGCAGGGGATCGTCCGTTGGATGGAGATCAAGCCCACGCTCGAAGCGCGCGATCAGGACGCCTGGCGGCAGGCGATCGCCGAACTGGGCGACTAGCGCGCGCTACGCTTTCCGTCGTGCCCTGTTACCGCTGTGGCCGCATCCAGGAGGACCCACCCAAGGCCGTTCCCTCGCCGTGGGCCCGCGCGGTCGTGCACGGTGAGCAGGTCCTGGTGTGTCCCGTGTGCCAGCGCGAGCATCCGCAGTGGGCCGAGGACGCCGAGCGGTGTCCGAACTGCGGCTCGGTGAAGCTGCTGATCCAGCTCGGCCTTCACGTCTGCCGCGCGTGCGGGCATCAGTGGTCGGACGAGGCGGAGTGGACGCCGTGAAGCTCCCAGCCGAGGGACACGTCTTGCTGTCGGCGTGCCTCGCCGGCGTCCCGTGCACGCACGCCGCCGAGGCGAAGACGCGCGCGTGGGCTCTGCGCCTCGTCGCGGAGGGACGCGCGGTCACCGTTTGTCCCGAGGTCGCCGGCGGCCTGCCGATCCCGCGTCCCGAAGCCGAGATCAAAGGCGGGACGGGCGGTGACGTTCTGGACGGCGATGCGCGCGTCGTGAGCGTCGAAGGCGAGGACGTTACAGCGAACTACCTGCGGGGCGCGGAGACGGCGCGCGCGGCTGCTGCGCGCACGGGAGCCACGCTGGCCGTGCTGAAGGCGCGGAGTCCGTCGTGCGGCTGCGGTGCGATCTACGACGGATCGTTCGGCGGGCGCCTCGTGGACGGCGACGGCGTCACCGCCGCGACACTGAAACGTGCCGGCCTCGACGTCGTCAGCGACGAAGAGGTCGAGGCTTAGAGGCGGCGGCCGGGCAGCCCGGCCCCGACCGCCACCCTCGTAGGGACTATCTCTTCGCGCGCGCGACGGCTCGCATCGGGATACCGAGCACGAGCAGCGCCATCGCGGCGAGGAACATCTCTTCGATCGGCGCGCCGGTGCGGGCGAGTTGCCGTCCCGCAACCTCCGGCCGAGTGAACGACCGTCCGAGGACCTCGGTGCCGACGCTCG
Organism: Actinomycetota bacterium; assembly: GCA_049273905.1. Classification (GTDB taxonomy): domain Bacteria; phylum Actinomycetota; class AC-67; order AC-67; family AC-67; genus JBASRP01. Next base: position 6,990 of record JBASRP010000232.1, on the reverse strand, counting down.
ACGTCGCGGTCGCAGTCGGCGAGACGCTCGGCGCAGGAGTCTCGTTCGACGGCTTGTGTCCGCACCAACCGTTGTTGTCGTCCTCGCGGTCGGGGTCGTTACCACAGCCGTTGTTCCCGTCGGTACCGGCTCCGGTCTTGTCGTTGTTGTCGATGCCGTGGTCGGCGCCGATCCCGTCTTGGTCCGGCGTGGACTTGCTCTTTCCCCGGTACGTGCCGTCCGGGTTCGAGGGGTCGTGGTTCGAGGCCTGGTTTGCCTCGGACTTGCCGGGACTGTCGGGCCGCCCCGGCTCGCCGCCGGACGCGGCGAAGCCCGATGAAGCGACGCACAGGATGACGGTGAGCACAGCGATCGGAATGAGAGCCAGTCGGCCCCTCATCGCGCCTCCCCTCCCGGCTCCCCCAAAAGCCTGCTCTGTTTTGCCGGTATGGATATCCTCGCCTTGTTACCCACGATGAGGGGTTTTCACGCCGCTCTGTGTGCTTTTTGCCGGATTGGGTGATTCCGGGCCGGGGCTAGAATCGCGCGGCGGGCGCGTAGCTCAGTGGTAGAGCACCACTCTTACAAAGTGGGGGTCGTTGGTTCGATCCCAACCGCGCCCACGTCTATTCGGCCAGGGTCTCCCATTGGGCTTCGAGCGGCCCAACGCGCCCCTTCGCTTCGCTGTACGTGCGCATGAACGCGGCGATGTCGTCTTCGTTGGCGTAGAAGCCGGGGTCGGCCATCCGCTCCTCCATCGCGCGGATCTCGGCGTGGACGGCGTCGAGCTGTTCCTCCACCCGCCGGAGGGCGTTGCGTCGTCGGTTCGCCGCCGTGCGCTCCGCCGCGCTCGCGCGGCGTCGTTCTTTCGCCGGCGAGGTCGTGGCGGACGTGGGAGCGGGAGACGACGCGTTCTCTTCGGCCTCTACCGTCGCGAGGTACTCCTCGTAGCTTCCGGGGAAGAGGCGCACGCGCCCGTCGCGGACCTCGGCGATAGTGTCGGCCACGGAGCGGATCAGGTGCCGGTCGTGCGTGATCAGCACGAGCGCGCCGTCGTATTCCTCGAGCGCGTCTTCGAGGGCGTCGCGGCTCCAGATGTCGAGGTGGTTCGTCGGCTCGTCCAGACAGAGGAAGTTGCGCGTCGACACGAGGATCTTCGCCATCGCGAGGCGCGAGCGCTCGCCGCCGCTGAGGACGGAGACCGGCTTGTCGACGTCGCTGCCGGAGAACAGGAAGCGGCCGAGCAGACCGCGGACCGGGATCACCACACTTAGCGGCACCGCCGAGTCCAGCTCTTCGATCACGCGTTTCGCCGGGTCGAGAGCCTCGATCTGATGCTGCGCGAAGTACCCGACGTGGACGTTCTGGCCGAGCCGCCGCTCGCCTTTGTCCGGGATCAGAGCGCCGGCCAGCAGCTTCAAGAGCGTCGACTTCCCGGCGCCGTTCGGTCCGACGAGGGCCACCTTCTGCCCGCGCTCGATCGCGAAATCGAGGCCGTCGTAGACGCGCTTGTCGCCGTACGCGAACGACACGTTCTCGAGCTCGATGACGACCCGCGCCGAGCGGGGCGCCGGCGGGAACCGAACGCTCATCGCGCGCCGGCGGTTGTCGATGACCTCGACGCTGCCCATCTTCTCCAGGAGCTTGATCTTGCTCTGGACCTGGCTGGCCTTCGTCTTCTTGTAGCGGAAACGGTTGATGAACAGCTCCAGCTGGTCTGTGCGGCGCTTGAGGTTGGCGGCGTCGGCGACGGACTGCCGCGCGCGCATCTCGCGCTGCGCGACGAACGACTCGTAGTTGCCCGTGTAGCCGACGAGCGTCTCGCGCTCGATCTCGACGACGCGCGTCGCGAACCCGTTCATGAAATCGCGGTCGTGCGAGATGAGAAGCACGGCGCCCTCGAACGTCTTCAGGAACTGCTCGAGGAATCGCACCGACTCGAGGTCGAGGTGGTTGGTGGGCTCGTCGAGCAACAACGCATCGGGCGACGACACCAAGAGCTTCGCGAGCGCGACGCGCATCAGCCACCCGCCGCTCAGAGAATCGGTCGGCCCATCCAGATCCGCGTCCGAGAAGCCGAGCCCCGCGCAGATCTCTCGCGCCCGCGCCTCGGCCGAGTAGCCGCCCAGCACGGAGAAGCGCTCTTGCAGCCGCGCGTACTCCTCGATCAGCGCGTCGCGCTCGGCCGCGTCGAGGTCGTTCTCGGCCAGCTCTCCGGTGAGGATCTCGAGGCGATGCCCGACCTCGGCCATGGCGGGAGCCGCGGTGAGAACCTCCTGGATGATCGTTCGTCCACGGAGCGCGTCGGTCGTCTGCGGCAGGTAGCCGAGCTTCGCGCCGCGCGTGACCGAGATGGAGCCGGCATCGGGTTCCTGATCCCCGACGATCATCTCGAACAGCGTCGTCTTTCCCGATCCGTTGGGGCCCACGAGAACGAGCCGGTCACGGGCGCCGATGCGCAGCTCCGCGCCGCGCAACAGTCGCCGCGCGCCGAACCCCTTGTCGAGACCGGTGATCGAGATCATGGCTCGGTCAGGCTACCGGCCCGGTCGCCCCACGGCCGGTGGTTTGCCTGCGGAGGAATGGGCCCCTGACACGGCGAAAGCATCTCCTCGTGGTTGCCTCTTCCGATCGCCGGATCCGGCGCTCCGCCCTCGCCATCGCGACGGTGGCGTGCGCCGTCTGCGCGTTGCTTCCCGCGGCCGGTCACCCCGTGGCGGGGACGACTCTTGCGTTCGACAACGTCGTCCTGAAGAAGGCGGGCGGCGAGCCGACCGTTTCGGTGTCGCCGAGCGGGCGCGTGATCCTCGTCGCCGGGCTTGGGCCCGACGCCCCCGCGATCTTCTATCGCTCGACGGACTTCGGCCGGACGTTCCGCAAGATCACACCGAGCTTCCCGCGGGCCGGGGGCGGGGACTGGGACGCGACCTTCATCGACGACCGAACGATCGTGGCCGTCGATCTCTCTTTGGGCGACGGCGTGTACGTTCACCGTTCGGAGGACGGCGGAGACAACTGGACGACGACCACGATCAATCTCGATGTCTACGACCGTCCGTGGATCGCCCACGCGGGACCGGACAACGTTTACGTCGTCGCCAAGGGCTTCGACATGATCCCGTATCTCTTCCGCTCCACCGACGGCGGACGATCCTTCGGCACGCCTCCCATCCCATTGATCGTTTACGGCCTTCCGGGCCAGGGCGGTCCCAACATCGCGGAGGCGATCACGGGCGGTTTGAACGCCTACGTCGATCACCTGACGGTCGACCCGAAGAGCGGTGATGTCTACGTGCTCTATGGGGTCGGAACGCTGGGGACCCTCAACACGTCACAACCGCTCGGTATCGCGAACCGCCTCTACGTCGCGCACCTCGAGGGCGATCGGATGGTGAGCTACCCGGTCTTCCTCGGCGCGAACGAGGACTCGTCGATCTCGGGATTCAACTGGCTGACGGTGGACCCGAACGGAACCGTGTACGCGCTCGCCAACGGCCGGGTCGGTGGTCATCACTCGGCGCGCGTCTCGTACTCGAAGGACCACGGCCGTACGTGGTCGCCGCTCGTCGACCTCGCGCCCAAGGGCGCGGCCAACGTGTACGGATCGATTGCCGCCGGCTCGCCGGGGGTTCTTTCCCTCGTCTATCTGCGCGGCACGACCGAGGATCCGAACGAACCGCAGCAGTGGTTCGCCGAGATGGCCCGCGTGACGTCGGCGGACACGCCGACGCCCCGTGTCGGTCGGGTGCGCTCGACGAAGAAACCTATCCACACGCGGGACATCTGCTTCGACGGGATCCTCTGCGGTCTCCCCGGTTTCGGGAGCGACCGCAACCTGCTCGATTTCATCTGGAACGAGGTCACCGCCGACGGCCGCGCGTTCGCCGCGATCTCTTCCGACGGACCGGAGTCGGGCGGAGAAGCAGATACGACGCCCGACGTGATCATCCTCAGGCAGAAAGCGGGCCCGTCGCACCGTGTGACGCCGACCGAACTCCAGACGCCGGCGAAGAAGCCGGCCGTCCGCGGAACGAAGACCGTTCGTCCACGGGCCACGCTTCCGGCGACGGGCGTCGCCGGCACGCCCACCGCACCCACCGCGGCGCTCGTCGCCATTGCGCTGTGCGTCGCGGCTGCTCTGCGACGCGTGCGCTGAGACGATCAGCACCTGAATGAAGCCTTTTTTGGCGTGGCGTAATCCTCGGGCGAGGTCTCGTAGTAGATGGAAGCAACGATCTTCTCGAGGGTCTTGAGGTCTGCAGGGGTCGTGCGTGAGCCGATCCACGCGCTGATGCTGTACCCCGACGTTCGTTTCGCGACGAAGGGCAGGAGTAGCTCGAGCTGAGGAGTTCCGTCGTCGCCCTGTCGAGTTGTCGTCCTCGTCGCCCGGGCAAGGGAGAGAGGGCGCGGTGTGTTACCCCCGGGATCACAGCTAAAGCCGCCGCCATAACTCCAGCCGATCTGAACGATGATTCCGTCGCTACGAAGTCCAGCGCTGTCGACCCTCGAGCTCCAACAAGAACCGTCGGGCGGCGCCTCACACTGCGCTCGTCGGAGCGGATGATCGACGTTGGCGATCGCAATGCCGTGAACCTCCGAGGTGTACGGCGAGCCACGGTGACGGTCGTCGATCCGTTGGACCCACCACGAGCTTGGGAACTGGACACTCCAGCCGTCCACTCCGGAGCTGTACATCGACCACCCGGCCCGATCGGGAGAGCCCTTGAACGAACCTCGTGCGAGCAGTGTGTACCCGCTCCCTGTCAGGACGACAACCCAGATGCCGCTGGCGAGTGCTATCGCGATAAGGATGACCAGGCTCCGAGCGGCGGGCCCCATCCCAGCCCGGCGGCGAGGGACGTCGGGCTGGTAGTACCCGCCCGGGGGCTGCGAGTTCACAACAACTCCAATCGAGCGATCCGCCAGCTCGTGTGTCCGAGTGGCGTCGCGCTCGCCGTGAACCGCGCACGGAGGATGACGCGTCCTCGCCTATATTCGACGTCAAGGAACCTCGGGGACTTGGCAACGCCGACTGTCGGCGCCCCCGTGGCGACGACCCGGCCAAAGAGGCTATCAACCGGTGTGTGGCCTTTCGCTTGAAGCCATCGTTTCCATCGGTCTCTGAATGTTTGCCAGGCGATTCTGTTCCGGAATTCTTCGGTCATGAAGTTGTACAGGTCACAGATCCGGTTCTGGGCGAGAACACGAGGGATGCTCTGCGCGACGATACCGGTGTCCTCGCCCCGTTGGTCTTCGTTGATCGTTGCCGCCGAGCGCGGACATGCGACGGGGAATCCGGTCCTGATATCGAGCGGTTTCCGGCACGCGTCGCGAGGCCACGCGTAATGCGCCGACGCGACCAAGGCGGGCGTGTCGAAGATGGTCGTCACGTCATCGCCACGAAGGCGTTCGAAGTTCCGACCCAAGAGGTCCTGAACCGATCGCGGTTGGAGCGGCCCAATGCCGCAGTTGGTGAGGCCACGACACACCCCTTCGCCCGGTCGGAAGATCAGCGAGATATCGGGGACGACGATGACTTGAACGTTGAACCCAAGGCGCAGGTCCTCGGTGTTCCCGTCGCATTGCCCGTCGGATCGAAGGGTGAGTCGGCCGCGGATGACGCGTTGAACAACCTGCCATTCACCTTCGTTACCGGAAGCGTCCGTCGTCACATAGGCAAGCGTCCCGTCCGGCAGATTCGAGCTCATCGTGACGACCGCACCGCCGACCGTCTCGACGCCTGCTGGAGTGGCTCTCAGCGGCATCTCGATGAAGAACCCTCCGTGCGAGCGTCGCGCTATAGGGGAGGGAGCGTCGGCCGTCCTACGGTGCGCATCGCAGCCGGCGAGGATTACAAGCGCCGAGCAGAGAAGCAGCGACACATATCGCGTTCTCATCCGTCTCGAGACGATGCTCGCCCTGCCGACGTTCCCGGTCAAGGTCTTTCGTCCTGGGACCCCGTAACACGGAGCGTCGCTCGTAGACTGCAAAGCAGGAGGGATACGCATGAAGCTTCGGAGAGAAGAGCCTGTTCGAGAGATCGAGAAGACCGAGGAGGAGTGGCGCAAGGAGCTCACGCCGGAGGAGTTCAAGGTCCTCCGGGGCGCCGGGACCGAGCGGGCGTTCACCGGCAAGTACTGGGACGTCCACGACGACGGCGTCTACCGGTGCCGGGCGTGCGGGGCGGAGCTGTTCGACTCCGAGACGAAGTTCGAGTCCGGCACGGGATGGCCGAGCTTCTCCGACGCGGCCGTCGCCGAAAACGTCGAGGTGCGGAAAGACCTGAGCCACTTCATGGTGCGCAACGAGGTGCTCTGCAAGAAGTGCGGCTCGCACCTCGGGCATGTCTTCCCGGACGGCCCGGCGCCGACCGGGCTGCGCTACTGCATCAACTCCGCGTCGCTCGATCTGAAGCGCCGCTAACCGTTCCGCGCCCGGCCGGGCGGCTATGCTCGGCCGGTCGTGGCGCAGCCGTGGACGTGGGTGGGGGAGCACGCGTTGCTCCGCGGATTCGACGGCGACCTCGCGCAGGCGAACGCGATGGCGCACGCGCTCGCCGACGTGGTGCGCAGCACGGCGGCGCATGAGATCGAGGACGTCGTGCCCGGCGCGCGTTCGGTGCTCGTTCGTCTGCGGCCGGGCGCTGAACCGTCGAGCGAACTCCTCGCGGCGCTGGGATCCTCGCTCGAACCAAGAACCGGCGAGGAGCGTCCCGCGGTCGAGATCGCGGTCCGTTACGGCGGCGACGACGGCCCCGATCTCGCCGACGTCGCACGCGCCACGGGTCTCGACGCCAGCGAGGTCGTTCGGCGCCACGCCGCCACGACCTACACGGTCGCGTTCATCGGCTTCTCCCCGGGCTTCGCGTATCTGCTCGGCCTGCCGCCGGAGCTCGCCACGTCGCGCCTCGAGACGCCGCGCACCCGGATCCCCGCGGGCAGCGTAGGGATCGGCGGCGCGTACACCGGCGTCTACCCGCGCGAGACCCCCGGCGGCTGGCGGTTGATCGGC
>JBASRP010000218.1:0-3397 GCA_049273905.1 Actinomycetota bacterium | reverse complement strand
CTCGCGACGCGAAGCCCTCGCGCGCCTCCGTCTCCGCCGCGCGCGCCTCCGCGACTCGCAACCGCAACATCATCCAGCGCGCGCTCGCGTCGTCGGCGGAGCGGGCGGCGCTCTCGAGATCCTTCAGCAACCCGGAGAGCTCGGACCGGACCGCGGTCGCGGGATCGTCGGCGATCGCAGGAACCGTCGTGCACAGCACGGCCGCGAGCGCGAACGCGCTCGCGACGAACCGGCGGGCCCGGGTCCCCACGGGTAGAGGTGTCGAACCGAAGCAGGCCGTTCTTGAGCAAAGACCCGTTTCGTCCCGTGGTCCGGGACCGGATGAAGCGGATCGCTACCGGGCGGCGAGGATCTTGTTCATCCGGCGGAGCTGCCGCAGCTCCGAGAACTTGAAGACGACGTACGCGCCCGCCGCGTAGGCGGCCGGACGGCGCCACGTCCCGTCCTCGAGCGACTCGGCCATCTGCTTCGCCCACCGATCGGGCATCACCTGAACGACGGCTTTCATGGTTGCGCCGTCCGCCTTCGTCGCCTTCTTGCGTTTCCGCGCCCGGCGGATCATCCACAACGTCACCGTGCCGGTCGTGCCGGTGAAAGCGGCGGCGGCCACCCGCTTGACGGTGCGCGCGGGGGGCAGACGGTCCTCGAGCTCGCGGAGGTCCCCGTCCAAGCGCTCGCGGGCATCCTCGATGTCCCTCACCGTTTGAGCTGAGCTTTGGCCCATTCGACATCCTCCTTCACGGTCTCGACTGTCTTTTCCGGCGCGAGCGACGGTCGCTTCGCGCGGGCGATCCCGGCGCCAGCGGCGAGGGCCGCGAGCACCAGGAACCCGCCGGCCACGACGAGTCGCGCGGCCCACGGCGACATCACGCCGTCGAGCGCATGCGCTGCGGCCGCTCCGCCGAACGCCACCACCATGAGAGCCATGACGCCTGCGGCGGCCATCGCGCCGGCGGCCTTCAATCGCGCCGTCACGGCCTCCATGATCTCGCGCCGCGCGAGCTCCACCTCTTTGCGCACGAGCGTCGACGTGTCCGTGGCGATCGCCCGCATCAGCTCGGGCATCGATCGCTGGCCGTTGCTCGCTTCGGTCTCAGAACTCGATTTGGCGGTCAAGAGCATCACCTCCCGGACCCCGATGGTGTTACCCGGTGACGCCCTGCGCTAATACGCGCCGGTCAGCGACGGTGTGCGGCCAGCGGCTCCTCGGTCGCGGCCGGTGGTCCCCGTCTTTCCTGCTGCGCCAGCGAGACGCCGGTGATGACGAGGACGGCAGCAAAGGCGACGGGTAGCCCGAGATTCTCGTCGAGCAGCAGCCAGGACGCGAGGAGCGCAACCACCGGGACCGCATAGAGGAACACCGAGACCGTCGTCGCGTCCATCCGGCGGAGCGCCCACACGAAGATGAAATAGCCGGCCACGGTCGAGCCGATCCCGAGCAACAGCATCCACCCCCAGCCGGACGCGGAGAGGGCGCCGATGTCGTCGAGCGTGCGACCGCTGACGAAGGGGAGCAGCGTGAGCGATCCGACGAGGATCCCCGCGGCCGTGACTTGGACGGAGGACGCACGCTCGGTGAGCGGCTTCGCGACGATCACGTAGATGGCCCACGACACCGGCGCGAGGACGGAGACCGCGATGCCGACCAGCGACGTCGAGCTGCCGCCGGACCGGTCCGTCGAGGCGAGGACCGCGACGCCGCCGAACGCCAGCGCGATCCCGAGCCACCGCCGGACCGGGGTGCGCTCGCGCAAGATCGCCGCCGAGAGCAACGCCACCATAACCGGCGCCGTCGCGACGATCAGCGAGGCGACGGATGCGCTCGTTCGCTGCTCGCCCCAGTTCAGCGAGAGGTGATACATCGGCACGCCGGTGATCGCGAGGACGGCGACGCGCCACCAATCACGACGCTCGAAACGCGGCCGGGTCGACGGCGCGAATGCCATGATGACGATCAAGCAGATGTCCGCGATCGCGAAGCGCAGGATCGTCAGCGTTGACGGCGCGATCTCTTCGACCACCTCTTTGATACCAACGAACGCGAACCCCCAGAGCAGTGAGAGAACGCCGAGCATGGCGTAGATCTCGACCTTGCGCGTCGACGGGGGCACCGGCCGGAGTCTAGCGGAGCCCCTTGATAGGCTTCCGCCGTTATGCCGGAGCCCGTGGAACTGCGGTCGGATACTTTCACCAAGCCGTCGCGCGCCATGCGCCACGCGATGGCGTCCGCCGACGTCGGCGATGACGTGTTCGGCGAAGACCCGACCGTCAACGCCCTCCAAGAGCGCGTCGCGGGGCTGTTCGGGAAAGACGCGGCGCTGTTCGTCCCGACGGGAACGATGGGGAACGAGACCGCGATCCGCGTTCTGACATCGCCCGGCGACGACGTCGTGATCGAGGAGCAAGCGCACATCGTCGCGCTCGAGCTCGGCGCCGCCGCGACGATCAGTCACGTCGTGATGCGGACGGTTCGCGGCGACCGCGGTGTCATGGACCCGCACGACGTCGCCGCGATGATCCGGCTCCCGTCGCCGTTGTTCAGCCACACGACGCTGGTCTGCATGGAGAACACCCACAACTACGGCGGTGGGACCGTCTGGCCGATCGATACGTTCCGCGCCGTCGCAAAGGTGGCGCACGAGAAGGAATGCCGCGTTTTCCTCGATGGCGCGCGCGTCTTCAACGCCAGCGTTGCCTCCGGCATCCCGGTCTCCGAGTACGCCGCCGATGTCGACGCGCTGTCGTTCTGCTTCTCGAAAGGGCTCGGCGCACCCGTCGGATCGATGATCGTCGGAGACGCCGATTTCATCGCCGCGGCCCGCAAGGTCCGTCGCATGCTCGGCGGCGGGATGCGCCAGGTCGGCGTCATCGCCGCGGCCGCGGCGCACGCGCTCGAGCACAACGTCGAGCGTCTCGCCGACGACCACGCGAACGCCCGGCGCTTGGCCGAAGGGATCGCCGAGATCCTCCCGGGAAGCGTCGACCCGGCGACGGTCGAGACGAACATCGTCGTGATCGATGTTGGGGAGATGGACGCCGTCGCGCTGTCCGGCCGCATGTGGGACGCCGGCGTCCGCATCTATCCCACGGGGCCGCACCGCCTGCGCGCCGTGACGCACCTGGACGTGGATCGCGACGGCATCGAGCGCGCGATCGTCGCTTTTCGCGAAGCCGTTACCGCCGGCTAGCTGTAGTTCCCGCCGAGGTTGTTTACATAGGGAGAGCCTCCCCGCACGGTTTGGGCTGTCGAGATCCAGACCGAAAGGAGGCTCTCGTGGCTCATCGTAATGCTCGCCTGACCCCGTTTGGTCGAGGTGTGCTGGTCGATCGGGTTGTGAGGTTGGGTTGGTCGCCGGCGTCGGTGGCAGACGCGGCGGGTGTGTCTCGCGCGACGGTC
>JBASRP010000210.1:0-2916 GCA_049273905.1 Actinomycetota bacterium | reverse complement strand
CGCCGGCACCGATCGCCTCGGTCGGTTCGCGCTTGCGTCCGGCGCGGGCGTCGTCACGATCGGGCTCGCCGCGGAGTGGGGCTGGAGCCACGTGTGGTTCACCCACCCCTGGCCGGCGACGATGTTGCCCGAGACGATCGGCGTCGGAGCCCTCGCGGCCTTCGGCGGCGCGGCGCTCGGAACGGCGCTCGGCTTTGTCGCGTCGGGGCGGAAACTGGCCGGAACGGGGGTCGCCCGTCGGACGGCGGTGGCGCTCGCCGGGGCGACGGTCGCGGTCGCTATCGCACTGGCGCTCCCGATCGAGCGTCACCCGAGCGACGTGCGCGCGGCGCTGACGCTTCAGAAAGTCGGCGGCGCGGCGGTCGTCACGGTCCGCCTCGATCCACCCGACGCCGCCGACGACGCCCGATGGTTCGAGGCGTTCACGTGGCAGAGCGGCGGCCTCATCGTTGACAAGATGGAGCGCGTCGGCCCCGGCGAGTACCGAACGACCCGGCCGATGCCGATCGCGGGCAAGGCGAAGACGCTGATCCGCTTCCACCGCGGCGGCGAGATGGGCGCGGTTCCCATCCGCTTCCCAGCGGATCCCGAGATCGGCGCCGGCGAGATCCCGGCAGAGAACCGCACGGCGACGTTCGAGCGTGACTCGAAGCTCTTGATGCGCGAGTCGCACACGGGGTCGCCGACCGTCGCCCGGATCATCTTCTCGGTCCTCGCCGCGATCGTCGCGGCGTGGATCGCGGTGCTGGCGCTCGCCGGGTCGCGGATCGCAACCCGGAGAGTACCGCCCACGGTCGAACAGGCCCCCCGGTATGCCGCGGCCTGACGAGGACCTGGGGTACTTCGGTCCGCACAGCGTGACCTGGCGGATCCACGGCGCCGCGTCGACGTTCATCGGCGGGATGCGCGCGCTCCTGATGCAAGCGCTCCACCCGCGCGCGATGGCCGGCGTCGATCAGCACAGCGACTTCCGCGAGCATCCCTGGCGGCGGCTGGCGCGGACGATCCAGTACGTCGTGATCAACACGTACGGCACGACCGCCGAGGCCGACGAGGCCGCGGCGAACGTCCGCAGGCTCCACAGGTCGGTGCGCGGGATCGACCCCGTTACGGGACGGCCCTATGCGGCCGACGATCACGACCTGCTGCTCTGGGTGCACGCGGGCGAGGTCGACTCGTACCTCGAGGCCTATCGCGCGTTCGGGTCGGGACTGTCCGACAAGGACGCCGACCGGTACGTCGCGGAGCGCGTGCGCTCGGTCGAGCTCCTCGGGCTTCCTCCGGACCGCGCGCCGGCGACGGTCGCCGACCTGAAGGACTACATCGAGGCGACGAGCGGCGATCTCGTTCTGTCGGACGCCGCGCGCGGGGTGCGCGACCTCGTCTTGAACTCGCCGCTGCGTTTCCCCTTGAACACGCCGCTCCGCCTGCCCGGCGCGGCTGCCGTCGTGATCCTTCCGGGGTTCGCCCGCTCGCTGTACCAGGTGCGCTGGCCCCGGCCCATCGACGTGGGCGTCCGCCTGTCCGGCAAAGCCATGTGCATGACCCTCGGCCCGTTCATCCCGGACGGCCCGCTCGTGCGCCGTGCGAAACGGCGCGCGCGCGAGCTGCAGGAGGTGGCGTGATGCGTTTCTCGCTCTTCTACGAACACCAGTTGCCGCGGCCGTGGGACCCCGACGCGGAGCGCCGCCTCTACCAGGATGCTCTGGAGCAGGTCGAGATCGCCGACCGCGTCGGCTTCGACATCGTGTGGGAAGTGGAGCACCACTTCATGGAGGAGTACTCGCACTCGTCGGCGCCCGAGGTGTTCTTGGCCGCGGCGTCGCAGCGGACGCAGCGGATCCGGCTGGGCCACGGGATCGTGCAGGTGCCCCACGGCGTCAACCATCCGGCGCGCGTCGCCGAGCGCATCGCGACGCTGGACCTGGTTTCGAACGGGCGTGTGGAGTTCGGGACCGGCGAGTCGTCGTCGGCCGCGGAGCTCGGCGGCTTCGGCGTCGTCCGCACGGACAAGCGCGCGATGTGGGAGGACGCCATGCAGGCGATCACCCGCATGTTCGTCGAGGAGCCGTTCGCCGGGTGGGAGTCGCATTACCTGCGCATGCCGCCGCGCAACGTCGTGCCGAAGCCCGTGCAGAAGCCGCACCCGCCGTTGTGGGTCGCATGCTCGCGCCGCGAGACGATCCACTTCGCAGCACGCAACGGGATCGGGGCGCTGTCGTTCTCGTTCGTCGAGCCGGAGGACGCCGGCGAGTGGGTCGCCGAGTACTACCGGCTGCTCGAGTCCGACGAGTGTGTGCCGGTCGGGTTCTCGGTGAACCCGAACGTCGCGGTCGTTCTGCCGATGATGTGCCACCAGGACGAGCAGACCGCGATCGATCGCGGCATCGACGGCGCGCACTTCTTCGGCTACGCGCTGGCGCACTACTACGGGATCACGCCGCACGAACCCGGCGTGACGTCCCTGTGGGAAGAGTTCCAGGAAGGGCGGAACATCGCGGGGTACGCGCGCGAGGTGATCCTCGCAGACGACGCGCCTCTGGCGGTGAAGGTCTTCCGCGGCGCCCTGGGGTCGATGCGCGGCGCGGTCGGGACGCCGGCCCAGATCGCCGAACTCTGCCGCCGGTACGAGGCCGTGGGCGTCGATCAGATCGGCTTCGTCTTGCAGGCCGGCACGAACAAGCACGAGGACATCTGCGAAGCGCTCGAGCTGTTCGGCAAGGAGGTCATCCCGCAGTTCGCCGAAGAGCGCGAGGAGGGGGAGCGCGCCAAGGCCGAAAGGCTCGCGCCGTTCATCGAGAGGGCGTTGGCACGCCGGTCGCCGGCGCGCGTCTCGCCGCCGCGGTACCGCATCGATGAGGACGCCGAGATCGAGCGCGCCAAGCGTGCGCGGCGCATCGAGAAGCTCGACGTGCG
>JBASRP010000201.1:0-2071 GCA_049273905.1 Actinomycetota bacterium | reverse complement strand
AACGTGGGGCGAACCAGCCAGGACGCGAGCAGCGCCGTCCCCGGTTGCGACCACCACGACCGACCGAGCCGGCCGCGCCCGGCGCTCTGCACGTCGGCGACGACGACCAGACCCTGCGGCTCGCTGGTTGCGGCCTGGCGTAGCGCTTCCGCGTTCGTGGAATCCACCTCGTCGAGGCAAACGACGCGCGAAACCCACGGCGCGGAGCGCGCCATCGACTCGATCTCCGAGACGTCGAACGCTTCGGGCTCCATCGCGCGGAGGCTATCAGGACGGGCGGAACGTCCCCTTTCGGCCGTGCTACCCTCCGCCGGGCGGCGAGCCCGACCACGCCGCCGACACTGGATGTTCTCGAAGGTTCTCGTCGCGAACCGAGGTGAGATCGCGGTGCGCGTGCTGCGCGCGCTCCGCGAGCTCGGCGTGCCGTCGGTCGCCGTGTACTCGGAAGCCGACCGCGAGTCCCTCCATCTCCGGCACGCGGACGAGGCGTATCTGATCGGCGAAGCGGCGCCCGCGGCCTCGTACCTCAACATCGAACGTATCGTCGAGACGGCGACGCGCGCCGGGGCGGAGGCGATCCACCCGGGTTACGGGTTCCTCGCCGAGAACGCGAACTTCGCGCGCGCCTGCGACGCCGCAGGGATCGTGTTCATCGGCCCGTCGGCCGATGCGATCGACCGGATGGGCGACAAGGTCGCGGCGCGTCAGGCCGCGGTCGACGCCGGCGCGCCGGTCGTGCCGGGCACCCTCGAGCCGGTGAAGGGCCCGGAGGAGGTCGAGGCCTTCGCCGCAGAGCACGGCTTCCCGATCGCGATCAAGGCGTCGTTCGGCGGCGGCGGCCGCGGGTTCAAAGTCGTGCGCTCCGAGAAGGAGCTCGGCGACTCGCTCGCGTCGGCACAGCGCGAGTCGGCGATGGCGTTCGGACGCGACGAGGTCTACCTCGAGCGCTACCTCGAGGGCGCGCGCCACATCGAAGCGCAGATCCTCGCCGACCAGCACGGAACCGTGCTGTTCCTCGGCGAGCGCGACTGCACGTTGCAGCGCCGCCATCAGAAGCTCGTCGAGGAGTCGCCGTCGCCGGTGGTATCCGAGGCCGTGCGCAAGCGGCTGGGCGACGCGTCGGTCGCGATCGCGCGCGAGGTCGGTTACGTGAACGCGGGAACGATCGAGACGCTCCTCGAGGCAGACCTCGAGCACTTCTACTTCATGGAGATGAACACGCGCCTCCAGGTCGAGCATCCGGTGACCGAGCTGTGCGCGGACATCGATCTGGCGGCGTGGCAGATCCGGATCGCGGCGGGCGACAAGCTGCCGTTCGCGCAGGAGGACATCGCGCCGCGCGGACACGCGATCGAATGCCGCATCAACGCCGAGGACCCGGCGAAGAAGTTCTTCCCCTCCCCCGGGCGGATCGGTGCCTACCGCGAGCCCTCCGGACCGGGCGTGCGCGTGGACTCCGGGTTCGGGCCGGGGACCGAGATCCCGCGCTCGTACGACTCCCTGATCGCGAAGTTGGTCGTGTGGGCGGAGACGCGCGACGACGCGCGCGCACGGATGGCGCGCGCGCTGGACGAGTACGTGATCGAGGGCGTCAAGACGACGATCCCGTTCCACCGCATGATCATGGACAACGCGCGGTTCGCCGCCGGCGAGGTGTCCACGTCGTTCGTCGAAACCGAGCTGGATCTGTCCGGGTTGACCCAGCCGGCGCCGGCGCCCGGGCCGGCCGTCGCCGAGGCCGGCGACGCGTCCGAGCAAACGGTGACCCTCGAGATCGAGGGAAAGCGGTTCGAGGTTGCGGTGCGAGGATTGCGTGGCGGCCCGGTCGCCTCGGCCGCCGCGCCCGCGCGCGCCGCCGCTCCGGTCGCAGCCGCGAAGGCCGGTAAGGCGGGCGAGCACGTGAAAGAGACGGTCCGCGCACCGATGCAAGGCACGGTCGTGAAAGCGGCGGTCGCGGAGGGCGACAGCGTCACGGCCGGGCAGCTCTTGATCGTGCTCGAGGCGATGAAGATGGAGAACCACATCAGCTCTCCCCGCGACGGCAAGGTGACCGAGCTTGCGGTGAAGCCGG
>JBASRP010000176.1:0-5865 GCA_049273905.1 Actinomycetota bacterium | reverse complement strand
GGCACTCGCGGGGGCGGACGATCGGCGTCGCGGCGGCGATCATGCTCCTCGGCGCCGGCGCGGTGATCGGCGCGCTACTCGTCCGTTCGAGCGACGGAACAGAACCCGCGCCGTTGAAGGCCGGATGGAGCCGGCAATCGGGGCCCGGCTTCACGCTCGGTCTCCCGCCCGGCTGGCGGAGCTTCCCGACGACGACGGACTCGAAAGCGTTCGCCGATCTCGAGAAGTCCGATCCCGCGCGGGCCACGATCCTGCGCGAGGCGTTCGGCGGGAACCTCTCCCCGTACGTGAAGTTCCTCGCGTTCGACGTCGGCACGCCGGTCTCAGAGAACCTCGTGACCAACATGCAGGTGTTGGTCCTGCCGGCCCCGAACGGGCTCGACGGCTTCGTCGAGACCGACGCGAGGGAGCTCGCCGACGCCGAGGGAGTCGCCTCGTCCGTCGAGAAGCAACGGATCGAGCTGCCGGCCGGCGAAGCCGGGATCGTGTCCGCGCGGATCCGGTTGGCGGGGAGTGCGCCGCCCGCCGCCGTGATCCACTATGCGTTGGTCGTTGAGGACCTTGCGTTCGTCATGCAGTTCACGACGCTCGCGGACGACCTCGCAGAGCTGGCGCCCGAGTTCCAGGACGTGGCGCGGTCGTTCCGGTTCGCTTGAGTCTGGTTGTGCGGCGGGTGGGGATCGAACCCACATGCCCTTGCGAGCCGCCGGGTTTGAGCCGGCGCTGTATCCCTATTCCAGCACCGCCGCGTGACGGGTCATTCTAGCGTGCGGCCTCGTCGATCCCGGCGCGCAACTCCTCGATGAAAGCGCCGGCCTCTTTCGCCGGTTTCCGCGCCTCGCCGACCCTCTGGACGAGGGCGCTGCCGACGATCACGCCGTCGGCGTAGGACGCCACCTCGGCCGCGTGCGCCGCGGTCGACACGCCGATCCCGACGGCCACGGGGAGCTCCGTCGCCGCGCGGATCCGCACGACCAGGTCTTGTGCGCGCGACGACATCTCCGACCGCACGCCGGTGACGCCGAGCATCGAGGCCGCGTAGACGAATCCCTCGCTCACATCGCCGATCGCTTTCAGGCGGTCGTCGGTTGACGTGACCGCAGCGATGAAGACCGAGGCGACGCCGGCGGACGCGCAGGCTTTGCGCCACTCCCCCGCTTCTTCCACGGACAGGTCGGGGAGGATCGCGCCGGAGAGTCCGGCGGTTCCGAGCGACGACGCGAACGCGTCGAGGCCCGCGCGGAAGGCGAGGTTGTAGTAGGTCATGGCGACCGCGGGCACGCCGGCCGCGTCCGCGGCCTGGCCGGCGAGAGCGATCATGTCCCTCGTCCGCGGCGACCGCGCGAGGACCGAGAAGGCGGCTTCCTGGATCACCGGCCCGTCCATGATCGGGTCGCTGAAAGGGATCCCGATCTCGAGCATGTCGGCCCCGGCCGCGCCGGCCGCCTTCGCGATATCGACGAACGTGTCGTCGTCGGGGTATCCGCACACGAGGAACGGCATCAGGAGCGCGCGGTTCGCCCCGCGTCCTTTGGCGAAGGCGGCCGCGAGCGCGTCAGTGCCCGGCATCGCCCGCCAGGATCTTGCGCACGGTGTCCACGTCCTTGTCGCCGCGCCCCGACAGACAGACGATGACGATCTCGCCGAGCTCGTCGGCGTGCCGCACCGTCCACGCGAGCGCGTGCGCCGGCTCGAGCGCCGGCAGGATCCCCTCGGTCCGCGCGAGGAGACCGAACGCGTCGAGGGCCTCTTGATCGGTCGCCGACTCGTACGCGGCGAGCCCTTCGTCGGCGAGGAAGGAATGCTCCGGTCCGACGCCCGGGTAGTCGAGGCCGGCGGACACCGAGTGGGTCGGGCTCACCTGCCCGTCCTCGTTCTGGATGAGCATGGACAGCGCGCCGTGCAGGACGCCGGGCGCGCCGGCCGAGATCGTCGCGGAGTGCTCGGCGGTGTCGACGCCGCGCCCCGCGGCTTCGACGCCGATCAGACGCACGCCCGGCTCACCGACGAAGGCGTGGAAGATCCCCATCGCATTCGAGCCGCCGCCGACGCACGCGACGACCGCGTCGGGCAGGCGGCGCTCGGCGAGATGGATCTGCTCGCGCGCTTCTTCGCCGATCACCTTCTGCAACTCGCGGACGATCAGCGGGAACGGGTGGGGCCCGACGACCGAGCCCAGGACGTAGTGCGTCGTCTCGACGTTCGCGACCCAGTCGCGCAGCGCTTCGTTGATGGCGTCCTTCAGCGTGCGCGAGCCGATCGTCACCGGGACGACGGTCGCGCCGAGCTGCTCCATGCGGAAGACGTTGAGCGCTTGGCGCTGCGTATCTTCCTCGCCCATGTAGACGATGCACTCCTGACCGAACAGCGCCGCCGCGGTCGCGGTCGCGACGCCGTGCTGCCCGGCCCCGGTCTCGGCGATGATCCGCTTCTTGCCCATGCGTCGCGCGAGCAGGCACTGGCCGAGCGTGTTGTTGATCTTGTGCGCGCCGGTGTGCGCGAGGTCCTCGCGCTTCAGGTAGATCCGCGGCCCGCCTGCGTGCTCGCTCAGCCCCTCCGCGAACCACAGCGGCGTCGGCCGGCCGGCGTAGTCACGGCGGAGCCGTTCGAGTTCGGCGATGAACTCGGGATCCTCGCGCGCGTCGTCGAAGGCCTGCTCGAGTTCCTCGAGCGCGTGCATCAGCGCCTCGGGAACGTAGCGCCCTCCGAAGCGGCCGAAATGGCCGCCGGCGTCGGGTTCGATCGGCTCGCGCGTCACGGTCGGGCGAGTCTAGCAGCGGGTTCCGGCCGACTCAGCCGAGTTCTGCGGGGAGTACCGCCTTGCTCGTGTAGCGGATGACGCCGATGCCGTAGCCGAGCTGTTCCGGCGACCCGATCAGCTCCTGCCTCTCGTACGAATCGCGCACGGCGCGCCAGAAATCCGGCACGCCGCCGGACCACGCTGGAGAGGGGCCGCGATCCCAACCGTCGGGCTGGATGTCGTGGAAGGCCACAAGGCCGCCCTCGCGGACGAGGTGCCGGTACAGGCGGAAGTCGCTCGCCACGCCTTCGTAGCTGTGGTCGCCGTCGATGAACAACAGGTCCAGCAAGCGGCCGGCGAGGATGTCCTCGATCGCACGCAGCGTCTCCGGATCGCGCGAGGACCCGTCGATGAGCGTCAGGCGCTGACTCGGCTGCGCGGACCGGCGGAGTTGGAATTTGTTCCGCACGTAGAGATCGACGGAGATGATCGTCGCGTCGGGCGGTGTGACGCGGCTCAGCATGAACGTGGTCCCTCCCGACGCGGAGCCGATCTCCACGATCAACCGCGGCTGCTCCGCGTTCACGAGATCGAGGAACGACACGATCTCCTGTTCCACCTGCTGCGGCGCGAACTCCCACGCGGCCTCGAAGATCTCCCCCGAGGTCTTCGCGCTGTGGATCTGCGCGAGCTGCGGACGGCGCCGTTTGCCGGGCATCGTGATCCATCGGGCGGCCCGCGCCGCGTCCTTGGCGAGTACCCGGACGCCGACGGCGCGCGCCGCTGCGACGGTCCGTCCGACGATTCCTTTCACTCTCCTCAGACCTCCCCGAGCACGCGATCGACGTAGGCGTTGCGGAACCGCCCGTGCGGATCGAGACGAGCGCGGACGGCGGCGAACCGCCCCCACGCCGGGTACGCCTCGCGCAGAGAGCGGTGATCCCGGTAATGGATCTTCCCCCAGTGCGGACGGCCGTCGAACGAACGCATCACGTCTTCGACCGCGCGGAAATACGGCTCGTGCTGCATCCCCTGGAACTGATGCACGGCGATGTAGGCGGTCGGCCGTCCGTGCGCCGTGCTCAGGAAGATGTCATCGGGCGCCGACACGCGTACCTCTATGGGGAACGCGACCTCGAACCGTTGCTCCGCGATCAGGCGACGAACCTCGTTCACGGCCGCAAGCGCGTGCTCGCGCGGGATCGCGTACTCCATCTCCGCGAACCGAACCAGACGGGGACTGGTGAACACACGATCGCTGCGATCCGAGTACTCCGTCCGGCTGATCGCTTTCCCGATGATGCGGTGCATCCGCGGGATCCGCTTTGGGCGCGAGCGCATCATCCGGCACGCGAGACCGAACACCGTGTTGCCGATGAACATGTCCTCGAACCACGCGCGCGTCCGGCCTTTGGGCCGCGGCGGCTCGTCGCTTCGCGTGTTGGTCTTCGTGAGGCAGACGTCCGAGTAAGGGAACCAGTAGAACTCGTAGTGGTCGCTGGCCGCCACGTTCTCGTCGAACGCCTCGAGGACCTCGTCGAGCCGGCCGGGCCCCTCGACGGCGTGCAACGTGAAGGCCGGGACGCACTGCAGCGTGACCGTCGAGATCACGCCGAGCGCGCCGAGAGAGACCTGCGCCGCCTTGAACGCCTCGGCATCGGTGTCGGCACTGAGATCGAGCGCCGAGCCGTCCGCCAGCGCGAGCCGCATCGCCTTCACCTGCGTCGCGAGGTTCCCGAGCTTCTCACCGGTCCCGTGCGTCGACGTCGAGATAGCACCGGAGATCGACTGGTATCCGATGTCACCGAGGTTCGGGAAGGCGAGTCCGTTCTCGGCCAGAACCTCGGCGAGCTTGAAGATCGAGATGCCCGCTTCGACCGTGACGGTGCGCGCCGCGGCATCGACCTCGAGGACGCGGTCGTACGCGTCGAGCTTCAGCATGCGGCCGCCGGTGCATGCGATGTCGGTGAACGAGTGACCGGCGCCGACGACTTTGACGCGTTCACCGCCGGTGGCGGCGCGCTTCAACGCCGCGAAGATGTCTTCCTCCGAGGCGGGGTGCTCGACCTCGGCCGGGCGGCACGAGGCCGTGCCGCCCCAGTTCGTCCAGACGGCTCCGTTCACCATCCGCGGAGGTCGACCTCCCAGACATCGCTCACCGTCTCGCCGGCCACGAGGTGCATACGTTCGTGGTACGCGACGGTCGGATCGATGTGCGCGGGAACAACGCGCACGCGATCCCCGACGCGGACCGGAGAGGACGGCGCGAACACGACGTGCTCGTCGGCGACGAACCACACGTCGGCGCCCTCGATCGAGGGGTTCCCGTGATCCATACCAAGGGCTTTGAGCCCGCAGTCGGCGACGGCGTGATCGGCACCAACGGAGATCACCGTCGCGAAAACGAAGAGTGCCTGCCGGAACGGCAGCTCGAGCTGCCCGTACGCGGTGTCCATGAGGATGTACGAGCCGGCTTGGATCTCGGTCGCCCACGTGTTGATGTCGTAGGTGCCGGTCCCGCCCGCGGACACGATGTCGCCGCCGACGTCGGCGTGGGCGGCGACGAGCTTCTCCATCGACTCCTTCGTGAGCTGCTCGCGCAGCGCGCGATCGGGCAGGCCGACGACGTGACCCTCGTAGCCCATGACGCCGCGGACTGCGAGTCCCTTCGACCGCGCGAGGTCGGCGAGACGCCCGGCCCCTTCCGGTGCGATCCCGCAACGCGGGAGGCCGACGTTGACGTCGATGAGGACCTCCTTCACGCCGCCGTTCACCGCGCCCTCCACGGTCTCGGGCGAGTCGACGGCAACGGTGACGCGGGCGTCGAGATCGCCGAGGCGGCGCGCGTCGAGCACCTCGTTCGCGAGGAGCAGGTCGTCGCCGAGCCCGGCCTTCGCCAAACCCTCGATCTCGCGGATCGTGGCGGCACAGAAGGTCCGGTGCCCGGCCGCCGCTTGCCGCGCGGCCAGGGCGGTGCACTTGTGCGCCTTCACGTGCGGACGAAGCCGTGCGCCCGGCAACGCCTCGCTCATCGCGCGCAGGTTGTGTTCGAAGGCGTCCGCGTCGACGATCAGCGCCGGCGTCTGGAGGTTCTCGAGTTCCACCGCCGCACTACTACCACGGAG
>JBASRP010000173.1:0-5198 GCA_049273905.1 Actinomycetota bacterium | reverse complement strand
AGCTGGACGGGGCCGGCGTCGTGTTGACTATGTTCGACGCGCGCACACGCCTCGCGGAACAGGTTGTCGCCGAGGTGCGGCGCCACTTCGACGACAAGGTCTTTCGGTCGGTCATCCCGCGCAGCGTCCGACTGTCGGAAGCGCCGGGCTTCGGGCGGCCGATCACCCGCTACGACCCGGCGACACGCGGCGCGCAGGCCTACCGTGATCTCACGCGTGAGTTCCTAACCCGCTGGATCGAACGTTCGCCTGCTGTCGCGGAAGAACACCGCACGATCGATCTCGACGCACCGGCCACGGTGGATCACGGGAAGGAGACCTCATGACCCCGATCGACATCACCGACGGCGGGCGGGCGAAAGGCGGCCTCGGCCGCGGTTTGAGTGCCCTGCTTCAAACCCCGGGCGCGGGCTTGCGGGAGATCCCGCTCGACGAGATCGCGCCCAACCACCGGCAACCGCGGACCGAGTTCGACGACGAGGCGCTCGACGGCCTTGCAGCGTCGATCAAGGCCGTCGGCGTTTTGCAGCCGGTCGTCGTGCGGCAGCGTGCCGACGGAGGCTTCGAGCTGATCGTCGGCGAGCGCCGGTGGCGCGCTGCACGCCGCGCCGGGCTGGACAGGATCCCGGCGGTCGTGCGCGAGGCCGACGACCAAGATCTGCTGCGCGACGCGCTGATCGAGAACCTTCACCGGGAGGATCTGAACCCGCTCGAAGAGGCGGCCGCTTACCGGCAACTGCTCGACGACCTCGGGATGACGCACGAGGATCTCGCCGAGCGGGTCGGCCGCAGCCGCGCTGCGATCACGAACGCACTGCGGCTGCTCGGCCTGGCACCGACCGTGCAGCGGCGGATCGCCAGCGGGTCGCTCACCGCGGCGCACGGCCGCGCGATCGCGGGCCTGACAGACGGCGAGATGCAGGAGCGGGCGGCGCAGCGCGTCGTCGCGCAGAACCTATCCGTGCGGCAGACCGAGGACCTGGTCCGGAAGTACGTGTCGAGCGGCGCCGGACTGTCGACGCGCGGCGCGCGCTCGCGCGTGGAGCGGCCGGCCGCGATATTGGAAATCGAGAAACGCCTTTCCGATATGCTTGATACGCGCGTGACCGTCGAGGTCGGACGACGCCGCGGTCGCATCACGATCGACTTCGCCGGCCTCGAAGATCTGGACCGTATCTGGCGCGCCGTGGCGCGCGACAACGCCTAGGCGACGCCTCGACCCCGGAGGAGGGCGCCGTGGAGTTCCGCCGGATCGACCGTTTGCCGCCGTACGTCTTCAACGTCGTCAACGACTTGAAGGCCGCGGCCCGGCGAGCCGGCGAGGACATCATCGACCTCGGGATGGGGAACCCCGATCTCTCGTCGCCGCAGCGGGTCGTCGAGAAGCTGATCGAGGCCGCGCACAACCCCCGGAATCACCGGTATTCGTCGAGCCGCGGCGTGCCGAAGCTGCGGCGCGCGATCTGCGACTGGTACGAGCGCCGCTACGGCGTGACGCTCGATCCCGAGACCGAGGCGATCGCAACGATCGGCGCGAAGGAAGGCATCAGTCACCTCGCGTGGGTGCTCGTCCAGCCCGGCGACACGTGTCTCGTGCCCGAGCCGACCTACCCGATCCATAGTTTCTCGGTCGCTCTCGCCGGCGCGGACGTGCACTCGGTGCAGTTCACGCAGGACGGCGATTTCTTCGCGGGCCTCCTCGAGGCGTACGAGAGCACGTGGCCGCGCCCGCGCATGGTTCTCACGAGCTTCCCGCACAACCCGACGACGGCGTGCGTCGACTCGTCGTTCTTCGAGCGCCTGGTGACGTTCGCGAGCGAACGTGACCTGATGGTCGTCCACGACTTCGCCTACGCCGATCTGTCGTTCGACGGCTACCAACCGCCGAGCTTCCTGGCGACGCCGGGAGCGAAAGACGTGGGCGTCGAGATCTTCTCGCTGTCGAAGTCGTTCTCGATGCCCGGCTGGCGCATCGCGTTCGTGCTCGGCAACCCGCAGATGATCGCGGCGCTGACGCGGCTGAAGTCGTACCTGGACTACGGCGTCTTCCAGCCGATCCAGATCGCGTCGATCATCGCGCTGAACGAGTGCGAGGCCGAAACGAAGGTCTACTGCGACACCTACCGCGCGCGGCGCGACGCGTTGATCGACGGGCTCGCCCGCGCGGGCTGGGACGTCCCGCCGCCGAAGGCGACGATGTTCGTCTGGGCGGCGATCCCCGATGCGTTCAAAGCGATGGGGTCGCTCGAGTTCGCGAAGTTCCTGCTGAAGGAGGCCGGCGTCGCTGTGTCGCCGGGGGTCGGGTTCGGACGCGCCGGGGACGACCACGTTCGCTTCGCGCTGATCGAGAACGAGCACCGCATGCGCCAGGCTACCCGCGGGATAAAGAAGGCTCTGTCGCTCGGGCCGCCATCATGAGCGCGGCCGAAGACTCCGAGCTCCGCCGGGCGCTGACCGGGCTCTTGCTCGGCGCGTTGCTCGGCGCGCTGATCGGGTTGCTGTCGCGTCGTGAAACAACGACGCGGCCCCTTGCCTAGACGGGACACCGTGGCCAAGCGGATCGCGGAACTCAACCTGGAGACGTTGCGCGACATCCCGTTGCGCTGCCGTGAGTGCGTCTTCTGGGAGATGTCTCCGCTCGATAGGGCGCTGGCGATCGAGACCGACCCCGAGTTCGAGAAAGAGGTCTGGGCGTCGTCGTTGTGCTTGCACCAGGGGACGCTCGGGAAGGTCGCGTACCTCGACGACCGGCAGGTCGGCTACGCGCTCGCCGGTCCGCCGGAGGAGTTCCCACGCTCCGAGTCGTTCCCCGCGCGCGTGTCGAAGGACGCCTGGTTCCTCGCGACCGGGTACGTGCTGCCGCAGGCACAAGGGCGGGGGATCGGGAAGGCCTTGATCCAGGCCATCCTCAAAGACGCGAAGGAACACGGGAAACGCGCGCTCGAATGCTTCGCCGACCGCGAGTGGCGCCAGCCCGACTGCATGCTGCCGGCCGAGTTCTGCGAGCGCGTCGGTTTCAAAGTCCGTCGCGACCACGTGCGCTTCCCGTTGATGCGGATCGACGTGCGGTCGCTCGCGAAGCTGACGGAGTCGGCCGCCGAAGCCGTCGAGGATCTGCTGCGCAGCGTCCGGATGCCGACGCCGGCGCCGGGCGCGGCGCGAACCGTCTCCCGCTAAGAGCTCGCCGGCACCGGCCGCTGCGCGAACTCGCGCAGGCCCGCGGCGATCGCCTCTGCGACGAGCCTTTGGAAGGCGGGATCGTTGAGCATGCGCTCGTCGTCGGCGTTGGTGAGGTGTGCCGGCTCGATCTGCACCGCGGGCATTCGCGTCTCACGCAGGATCGCGTACTGCTTCGCGTGAACGCCGGCGTCCGCTGCGCCGGTCGAGAGCAGCTCGGTGTGGATGCAGTCGGCCAGGCGAGCGCCGGCCTCGGAGCGGAAGCGGTCGTGCCCGAAGAAGTAGGTCGCCGCGCCGCGCCGGCCGCGATCATCTGACCCCGCCGAATGGATCGCGAGATAGAGGTCTGAACCCAGCGCGTTGGCGAGGGCGGCCCTTTGCGAGTCGGTCGGCGACACGTCGGGCTCGTGCGTCGGATAGACGATCACGCCCGACGCGGTCAGAACGGCCTCGAGCCGGCGCGCGATCGCCATGTTCGCGTCTTGTTCCTTCGAGCCGCCCGGCCCCGCGAAGCCGTCGTCGTCTCCGCCGTGTCCGGGATCGAGGACGACGTGCAAGCCGGCGACGGTTGGACCGAATCGCCGTAGCTCCTCGCGTTCGCGCACGGACGCGGCCGACGTCGCACCGCCGAGCGCCGGCAGGCCGGCGAGGGCGCGGATCGTCGAGCGGCCGACGATAGCGTCGGACGGGACGCCGTAGTTCGCCTGGAACTCGCGCACGGCGCGTGCGGTGCGTGGACCGAAGATGCCGTCGACGCGCCCGACGTCGAAGCCGAGCGCACCGAGTCTCTCTTGGAGCGTGCGGACGTCGTCGCCGCGCAGCGGCGGCGCGCGTAGGTAGAGGGTGCGGTCGCCGAGATCCCAGGATGCTTCCACGAGCTCACGCCAGGTCTCGTCGCCCACCAGTCCATCTGCGACGAGACCGCGTCTCTCCTGGAAGGCGCGGATCGCCGCGAGGGTGGAGTCGCCGAAGCGACCGTCGAGCTCGGAGGGTTCGATTTGGTAGTCGAGCGCGATGAGGCGGCGCTGGACGTCGCGAACGGCGCCCGAACGCTGACCGGGCCGGATCAACATGGGGCCGACCGCCCCCTAGTGCGCCGCTTTAGACGACGAACTCGGAAAGCTCGCCGAGGATCGCGGCCTTGCCGCGCGCGCCCACGAGCCGGCGCTTCTCGACGCCATCGATGAAGAGAACCATCGAGGGGATCGAAAGGATGCCGAAGCGGCGCGCGGTCTCGGGATTGGCGTCGATGTCGAGCTTCGCGATCGTCAGCGTTCCCTGCTTCTCGGAGGCGATCTCCTCGAGGACGGGCGCGACCATGTGGCACGGCCCGCACCATTCGGCCCAGAAGTCGACGAGGACGGGGGTGGCGCTGTTGATCACTTTTTCTTCGAAGTCCGCGTCGTTGACTTCGATCGTCGGGCCTGCCATCGAACACCTCCGGAGCGGGGTCACGCGGCGGCTGCCGCGTGCTGAGTCTACCAACGGCTTTCATCGCCTCAAACGTTCCCGCGCCGGGCCGTATTCCCGGCTAAATCGGGCTCCCGTGGGCCTCGATCGCCTCGAAGTCGAGGTCGATCCCGAGGCCCGGCGCCTGCGGGAGAGTGACCATCCCATCGGCTTCAACGACGATCGGGCTCGCGAGCATCGCGTCGCGCGCTTCGGGCACCCACCCCGGCGGATCGTACGGGTACTCGAGCCACGAACCGTGCGTCGCGGCGAGCACGTGAAGGTTCGCCAAAAGGCCGAGGCCGTTGGACCACGTGTGCGGCGCGAACCCGAGACCGGCGTTGCGCGCCATCGTGGCGAGCTCCATCGCGCCGGCGATCCCGCCTGTGAACATGGCGTCGGGCTGGACGATGTCGAGCGCGCGGCGCTCGATCATCTCGCGTAACGGCCAGATGTCTCCGACGAGCTCGCCGCCGGCGATCGGCGTCGTCGTTTGGTCGCGCAGTCGCCGGTAGCCCTCGAAGTCGAACTGATCGAGCGGCTCCTCGAGCCAGGCGACGTCGAACTCCTCG
>JBASRP010000170.1:0-6302 GCA_049273905.1 Actinomycetota bacterium | reverse complement strand
GCCGATGAGCTCGCCGCCGCCGTGCGCGAGGCGCTGGCGAACGTGGCCGAGCACGCTCACGCCTCGCGTGCCGTGGTGTTCGCCGACGAGGAGGACGGCGCCGTCGTCGTCAGCGTGCGCGACGACGGCATCGGGTTCTCCTACGATGAGGCGCGGTTGCGCGCGGAGGGGAAGGCCGGGGTGCTGAAGAGCATGAAGGGCCGGGTCGAGGAGTTCGGCGGCCGCATGCTCGTGCGGGCCGCGCCCGGCGGCGGCACCGAGATCGAGTTCCGGACCCCCAAGATCGAGCGATGAGCGACGAGCCGATCCGCGTGATGGTGGTCGACGACCACCCCGTCTGGCGCGACGGCGTGCGCGCGGACCTCGAGTCCTCCGGCGAGGCAACCGTCGTGGCCGAAGCCTCCGATGGAGGCGAGGCGGTCGAGCGGGCGCGCGAGGCCATGCCCGAGGTCGTCCTGATGGATCTGCAGCTGCCGACGGTCTCGGGCGTTGAGGCCACGCGCCGGATCATCGAGGAATCCCCGCACGTGAAGGTGCTCGTTCTTTCGGCGTCGGCCGAGGAGGCCGACGTCCTCGAGGCGGTCAAGGCCGGTGCCGCCGGCTATCTCTTGAAGAGCACGCCTTCGGCCGAGGTCACGGCCGCCGTGCGGCGGGTGCGCGACGGCGAGCCGGTCTTCACTCCCTCGCTCGCCGGGCTCGTGCTGAGCGAGTTCCGGCGCGTCGCGACGAAGGATCCCGACGAACCGACGCTGACGCCTCGGGAGAACGAAGTCTTGAAGCTCGTCGCCAAGGGCTACACCTACCGCGAGATCGCCGAGCAGCTCTTCGTCTCGGTCAAAACGGTGCAGAACCACGTGCAGAACATCCTGACCAAACTCCAGCTGCGCAAGCGGTACGAACTGATGCGCTACGCGATCCAACGCGGGCTCGACAGAGACCCCGACTAAAACGGGCAGACCACCATCAAGGGTCCGGGCACCGGCGTCGATACACCTTCTACATGAGGCGACTGAGCATCATCCTCGCGTGCCAGGTCGCCCTTGCGGGGATCGCGCTGCCGACGGCGCGAGCACAGGAGCCGCGCGGGCGATACATCGTCGTCCTGAAAGCGGGAACGGACCCGGCCGCCGCCGCGAGCAGTCAAGGCAAGAGGTACGGGTTCACGAAGCGGAAGGTATTCAAGCGAACCTTGACCGGGTATTCGGCCGACATCCCGGCTTCCCGGCTGGATGATCTTCGCGCGGATCCTCGCGTGGACTCGGTCAATCGCGTGCGGACGTTCCGTGCGACGGCCGAAACCACGCCGACCGGGGTGAGCCGGGTCCGCGCGCCCGAGACGGTCAACAGGGCCGACGGCGTCGGCGTCGCGATCCTGGATACGGGCATCGACAACAACCACCCGGATCTGGCCGGAAACATCGCGGGCGGAGTGAACTGTATAGACGACGGCGGTCCGTCGAACGGCGACGACATCAGCTCGAGCGGCCACGGAACGCATGTTGCCGGCATCGTCGGAGCGATCGCGGGCAACGGAGAAGGCCTGCGCGGCGTTGCGCCCGGCGTCGACCTCTGGGCGGTGCGCGTGCTCGACGTTTCGGGCAGTGGATCGGACGAGACGATCATCTGCGGCCTCGAGTTCGTCGACGCGAGAGCTCCCGCCAACGGCGGGTCGATCAAGGTGGCCAACCTGAGCCTCGAAGCCCCGTCTTCGGACAGCCCGAACTGCGGGGACTATCCCTCGGGGCCGGACGACACGCTGCATATGGCCATCTGCAAGGTCGTGAACCATGGAGTCACGGTCGTCGTCGCCGCCGGCAACTCCGCGAGGGACTTCGGCCCGGCGGCCGTGCCCGCCACCTACGACCAGGTCATCACCGTCTCCGCTCTCCAAGACAAGGACGGCGCGCCGTGCGGCCTTGCGTCACCGGCGGGAAGCGACGATGTCTTCGCCGGCTTCTCGAACTACGCGACGTCGTCGTCAGATCTGGCTCACCTCGTCGGAGCGCCCGGGGTGAACATCAATTCGACGTGGAACAACGGCGGCTACAAGGTCATGGACGGCACGAGCATGGCGTCTCCGCACGTCGCCGGCGCTGCTGCTCTTTACATCTCGGAGCACCCGGGCGCGACGCCGTCCCAAGTGCTGGCGGGGCTCAAGGCAGCGGGTGAGCCGCTCAACGTCAACTTCAACGGCGAATGCGCCGGAAGCCAGTTCAGCCATACCAGCCCCTCCGGGCTGCATACCGAGCGAGTCGTCGCGATCCCTCCGGCGGTCTTCGTCGTCGTGCCGCCGGCCACCCCGGCATCGAACATCGGCGTGCAATTCGCCGGCCCTGTCGGCGGCATCGACGCGACGAACGTCGTCCTTCGGTTGTCTTCGGGGGGCGCGAACATCCCCGCGAGCGTGTCCTACGACGCCGCGACGCAACGAGCGACGGTGGACCCGAGCGGTCCGATCCTCTCCGGCGAGCTGTACCACATCGTCGTCTCTCCGACTGGCTCCACGCCGGTGACGGATGGAGACGGCGACCCGATCCCCGAGTCGGCGGTGCTCTTCCGCGGCCCGTTGTTCGAGCAGGAGTGGGGCGTTTGGGCGCGCTACTACTGGCGTTCCGTGTCGAACGCGAGCGCCCACGGCGGGAAGCTGATCATGGATCGGACACCGGGCGCGTGGGCGTCCTTCACCTTCACCGGCACCGGTATCGCGTGGTACTCGATGAAGGGTCCCGATCAGGGGATCGCACGTGTTTCGATCGACGGCGTCGACAAGGGAACCTTCGACAACTTCCGGTCGTCGCCGCAGTGGCGGGTCCGACGCAGCTGGGGCGTCACGAACGGGACCCACACGATCCGGATCCTGGCCCTGGGGAAGAAGAACGCGAGCGCCTCGAACTCCTTCGTGAACGTCGATGCCTTCGGCGTCGGCACGACGCTCTACGCGAACCCCTCGGTGCTCTTGTCGTGGCGCTCGCAGAGCACGAGCCTCGCCTCGGGCGGCAGAGCGCTGCAGGACTCGTCGTCGGGAGCGAACGTCTATTACCGCTTCCGCGGAACGGGGATCGACTGGCGGACCCTGGTCGGGCCCGATCAGGGGATGGCGAAGGTGTATATCGACGGCGTCTACAAGGGCATGGTCGACAACTACGCGACCGCGACGAAGGGGTACACGCGCGCGTTCCGGGGTTTGTCGAACGCCGTCCACGAGATCCGGATCGTTGTCGCCGGCACGAAACGCTCCGCCTCGAAGAACACCACGGTCGGCGTCGACTTCTGGCGCGTGATCTGACCCCGATACCGGAACTACCCAGTCCCAGATAGGTCCGTTCTCGCCTCGAGATGAGGCGAACTCCGTCTACCCCCGTGCCTTGTCTCCGATCATCCTTTGGGTCACACGGTTCCGCCCACGACGCCGCTCACAGGACCCGATCGAATGGAGGCACGATGATCGTCCGTCGGATCACCTACTGGTTCGCTCGCCGCCTGCAGAGGATCGATCTGTTGGTTTCGCGTCGATCCCCGTCCCACGCCGTCACGATGGGCGCGATCGGCGTGAGCCTGCTCGCCGGCCTCGCCCTCGCGCTCGGCGGAGCTCTCCGTCTGCCGGCGATCTGGCTGGCCGTCCCACCTTTGGTTCTCGCGCGGCTCGCGCTTCATCGCTCTGTCGTCCGCCGGAACCGGCCCTCGCTGCAGCTCCTGTTCCCTCACGAGGAAGCCTACGTCGAGGTTCTGCCCCCATCGGACATCGAGGACGAGATGCTCCACGCCGTCGGGCGCTGAGGGCGCCGGAGCACAGCACCGGCCCCCGCCGCTAGCATTCTGAACGCCGCTCGTTTCGTCTCAAAGCGCATAACGCCACGGCGCCTGGGGTAAAGGAGCGGCGGGCCACGCCTGGGGGACCTCCTCGGGCGTGCCTTCATGCACATGGGCATCAGCGCGCTCCGCCTGACGATCCCGCGGCGTGTCGGCCTCGACCGCAGCCGGGCGCTTTTCGCTGCCGTCGTTTCGACGATGCTCGCGACCCTCATGGTCGCCGGCGTCGCCGTCGCGAAGATGTCGCTACCGTTCACGGACTCCATGGCGCGCCGCGCGGGGGAGCTCGGCGTCCTCGCCGGGACCGACGCCGACGTCGACGCCCGTTCGAAGATCTACTCGGCCGACGGCAAGCTTCTCGCGCTGTTGCACGGCGAGGAGAACCGCGAACCCGTGACCCTCGAGCGCGTGCCGCTGTACGTCCGCCAGGCCGTCATCGCCATCGAGGACAAGCGGTTCTACTCGCACGACGGCGTCGACATGACCGCGCTGGGGCGTGCCCTGGTCGCCAACACCGCGAACCGTGGGATCGAGCAAGGCGGCGGCACGATCACGATGCAGCTCGCGCGCAACGTCTACCTCCACGACCGCAGCCGCACGCTGACCCGCAAGTGGGAGGAGATCATCGTCGCGCGCAATCTTGAGGAACGGATGTCGAAGGATCAGATCCTGTCCGACTACTTGAACACCGTGTACTTCGGCCGCGGAGCGTACGGCATCCAGGCGGCCGCTGAAGCCTTCTTCCACACGACGGCGACGAAGCTCACGCTGGCGCAGGGAGCCTTGCTGGCCGGGGTGATCCGCTCGCCTGAGCGCCTGGACCCCGAACGGCACCGAACGGAAGCCCTCGCCCGGCGCTCCCAGGTTCTCCGTTCGATGCGATCGCTGGACATGATCACCGACGCTCAGCTCACGCAAGCGCAGCGCGACCCGGTCAAACTCGCGAAGCGCAGCACGTCGAACGGCATCGTGATGATCTCGAACGTCGGCGCCGCGTTCGTCGAGTACATAAAGCAGCAGCTCCTCGAGGATCCGCGACTCGGCGCGACGCCGACGGAGCGCGCGCGCCGTGTGTTCGGAGGCGGCTTGCGGATCACGACGACGCTGGACCTGCGCGCGCAGCGCGCGGCCGAGAAAGCGATCGCCGACGTCCTCGACCGCAAGGGCGATCCTTCCGCAGCCGTCGCCAGCATCGAGCCCCAGACGGGAGCGATCCGCGCGATGGCCGGCGCGATCACGGCGCAAGGTTTCAACCTGGCGGCGCAGGGACGTCGGCAGCCCGGCTCGGCGTTCAAGCCCTTCACGCTCGTCGCGGCGATCGAGAAGGGCATCTCGCTCTACCGTGGATACAGCGCGCGTGTGCCGCGCGTCATCAAGCTCGACAACGGCACGGACTGGGTCGTGCACAACTACGAAGGCGCGCCCGGCGGCTACATGTCGATCCTGGAGGCCACGCGCTTCTCCGTGAACACCGTCTACGCGCAGATCGTAATGGATGTCGGCGCCTCGAACGTCGTCGACGTCGCGCAGCGGATGGGGATCAACAGCCATCTCGACTCGTACCCGTCGATCGCGCTCGGCGCTCTGACGATCGGCGTGTCGCCGCTCGAGATGGCGTCGGCCTACGCGACGCTGGCGAACGGAGGCACGGCGTACCGGCCGTACGCGATCGCGAAGGTCACGGACCGCCGCGGAAAGGCGCTGTGGATCGGCGAGCCCGACGGGACGCGCGCGCTCGACCCCGAGGTCGCGAACAAGGCGACCGCCGTGCTCGAGCAGGTCGTCCAGCGCGGCACCGGGAAGCGCGCGCAGGAGCTCGGCCGTCCGGCCGCCGCCAAGACCGGAACGACCAACGACTACAAGGACTCGTGGTTCGTCGGGTTCACGCCGCAGCTGTCGACGGCGGTGTGGATCGGCTACCCGGAGCGCCTCCGCCCGCTCAGGAACATCCACGGCTTGCCCCGGGTCTTCGGCGGGAGCCTCCCCGCGGAGATCTGGACGCGCACGATGCGCGCTGCCCTCGAGGGAGTCCCGGTGCTCGCCTTTCCCGAGGTGTCGCTCTCGGGCGGCGACCTCGGGTACCCGCGGAGCCAGTCGTTCGACGTCCCTGTGCCCGAGCCCCAGCCGACCTACGAGCCCTGTCACCGGCGTAAAGGCCGGCCCTGCCGGCGCAACTAAACCTCCACGAGACCGCGCGGGACCGGCGCTAGAATCGCGCGCGATGGCTCGGATCTCTTCCCTTCGAGCGCGTGAAGTGCTCGATTCGCGCGGCAACCCCACCGTCGAGGTCGACGTAACTCTCGACGACGACGCCTTCGGGCGCGCGATCGTTCCGAGCGGCGCGTCGACCGGCACGCACGAGGCCCTCGAGCTCCGCGACGGGGACGACAAACGTTACGGCGGCAAAGGCGTCCTGTCCGCGGTCGAGAACGTGACACACCGGATCGGTCCGGAGCTGGCCGGGCACGACGCTCTCGACCAGCGCGCGAGCG
>JBASRP010000163.1:0-3632 GCA_049273905.1 Actinomycetota bacterium | reverse complement strand
CCATCAGGGCACGCGGAACGTGGTTGCGGCGATGCGAGACGCCGGCGTGTCGAGCCTGGTTCATCTCTCCGCGCTCGGGGCCGGGCCCGACGAGCGGTTCCCGTACCTCCTGAGCAAGTGGCGCGCGGAAGAAGCGGTGCGCGCGAGCGACCTCTCCTGGACGGTCCTGCGGCCGAGCGTTCTGCACGGCGAGGGCGGCGCGTTCTTCCGGCCGATCGTATGGACGCTCCGATGGGCTCCCGTCTATCCGATGGTCGCGCACGGCGAGACGCGGTTCTCGCCTCTGTGGATCGAGGACCTCGCGCGGTGCGTCGGGCAGTGCCTTCAGGGGGAGAAGGCCGGCGCGACGCTCGACCTCGGGGGGCCGGAAGTGATGACCTTTGCGGATATCGTGCAACTCGTGATGGAGGCACTCGGGAAGCACCGGCGGACCATGCCGGTGCCGGTGTGGGCGGCCCGGCCCTTCGCGTTCGTGCAAGGTCTGCGGCGCGATCCTCTCGTCACCAACCAACAGCTCGACATGGTCGTGCTCGACAACACCGCGGCGCCCGACTCGGTCGATCGGACTTTCGGGTTCCATCCGAAGCGCATCCGCGAGACCGACCTACGCTGGCTGGCGAAGCTCTGATGGCGGACGCCGAAGGTTTCGCGGCCGACCTCGAGTCGCTCGGGTTCCGGTTCCTCGGCCAGAACCGGCAGGGCGAGATCACGTACGAGAAGACCGCGAACCGTTTCCTGACCTATCACGTGCACTGGGACCCACAGTCGAACGAGGTTCTCTTCACGTGGGAGTTCGCGATCGGCGAGTTCTTCGACGCGCGTGGGATGCAGATCGGGTCGAACGAATCTCTCAACCTGTTCCTCTTTCCGCAGTACGACAGCAAGGGCCCGGCCGAGACCGGGTTCGTGGCAGGGGAGCTCGACCGCGCCGAGCAACTCTTCCGCGCGATCAACTTCATCGACGTCGAGGCCTGACGCCGGGCTCGTCTCCCTCGCGGCGGCGTATACTCGAAGGGAAAACCGCATACGCGGGGAGCTCGGGGTACCGGGCTGAGAGGCTGCCTCACGCCGGCGGCGACCCGAAGAACCTGATCCGGTTAGTACCGGCGGAGGGAGGAAGAGGCCACCGGATCGGTGGCCTTTCGCATCTCATGAACGATCCACTGGTCATCGCGGGGCGCGAGTTCGCGTCGCGGCTCATCGTCGGGACGGGCAAGTTCTCGTCCGGCGAGGCGATGCGATCTGCTTTGGACGCGAGCGGCACCGAGATGGTGACGGTCGCGCTGCGGCGCGTCGACTTGGACGCGACGGGTGGACCCGACATCCTCGAGTTCATCGACCGCGACCGGTACTTGCTGCTGCCGAACACCTCCGGAGCGATGACCGCCGAAGAGGCGGTGCGCCTTGCGCGGCTGGCCCGCGCGATGGGGTTGCCGGACTGGATCAAGCTCGAGGTCACGCCCGACCCGCGCTACCTGTTGCCCGATCCGATCGAAACGCTGATCGCTGCCGAGAAGCTCGTCGCCGACGGGTTCACGGTGTTGCCGTACATCAACGCGGATCCCGTTCTTGCGAAGAGGCTGGAAGAAGCCGGGTGCGCGACGGTGATGCCGCTCGGCGCCTGGATCGGGTCGAACCTCGGCGTGCGGACGCGCGACGCGGTGCGGATCATCGTCGAGCAGGCGGAGGTTCCCGTCGTCGTGGACGCGGGGATCGGCGCGCCCTCGCACGCAGCCGAGGCGATGGAGCTCGGCGTCGACGCGGTGCTCGTCAACACCGCCATCGCCGTCGCGCGCGAGCCGGCGCAGATGGCGGCGGCGTTCAAGGCGGCCGTCGAGGCGGGGCGCACCGCGTACCGCGCGGGGTTGCCGCCGGTGCGCGAGGCGGCAGAGGCGTCGAGCCCGCTCACGGGCTTCCTGGATCCGATGGCGCGATGAGGCC
The DNA here is from genome assembly GCA_049273905.1 of Actinomycetota bacterium. Classification (GTDB taxonomy): domain Bacteria; phylum Actinomycetota; class AC-67; order AC-67; family AC-67; genus JBASRP01. The sequence goes on along the minus strand of JBASRP010000163.1, from coordinate 1,691 downwards.
GCACGTGACGTTTTCTGAGGATCTGGCGTCTACACCGGTTCGCGAAGGTGCGGCCTATTCGCTTCAGGCGACCGACGTCGATGTGACGCGCGCGCTCGCGCGCTCGGCGGGGGAACGGGATCTCTGGGATTTCGCGGCGCTGCTCTCGCCGGCGGCCTCGGCGCAGCTCGAGGAGGTCGCGCAAGCGGCCAACCGGCTCACCGTGCGGCGGTTCGGCAAGACGGTGCACATGTACGCACCGATCTACCTCTCGAACGAATGTCTCACGACGTGTACCTACTGCGGGTTCGCGAAGGACCTCGACATCGTGCGCCGGACGCTGAGCGTCGCGGAGGCGGTGCGCGAAGCGAAGGCCCTTACCAATCGCGGGTTCCGGCATCTGCTTTTGCTCACGGGCGAGCATCAGAAGATCACGGGCGTCGAGTACCTCGAGCAGGTCATCCGCGCCATGGCGCGCGTCGTGCCGCAGCTGTCGATCGAGGTTCAGGTGTGGTCCGAGGACGAATACCGCCGGCTCGCGGCCGCGGGGTGCGACGGTGTCGTGATCTATCAGGAGACCTACGACCGCGATGCGTACCGCGATTACCACGTCGCCGGGAAGAAGCGGGATTACGACTGGCGTCTCGCCGGGCCCGAACGGGCGGGGCGCGCGGGGATCCGGCGGCTCGGTGTGGGCGCGCTCCTCGGGTTGCACGACCCGTGGCGTGAGGAGGCGATCGCGACGGCGGCGCACGCGCGCTTCTTGATGAAGCGGTTCTGGCGGTCGGAAGTCAGCGTCAGCCTCCCGCGCATCCGGCCGAGCGCGAGCGGGTACGTGCCGCGCTCGGAGGTGAGCGACCGCGACCTCGCGCAGCTTGTGTGTGCCTTCCGCCTTCTCCTTCCGGATATCGCGATCGTCGGCTCGTCGCGCGAGGCGGCGGGGTTCCGCGATGCGCTGGTCCCGCTCGGCATCACGCACACGAGCGCCGGCTCGCACACCGAGCCGGGGGGATACACCGAGCCCGGCGAGGCCGAGGGGCAGTTCGAGGTCAACGACACGCGCTCCCCGGAGGAGGTCGCCGCCGCGCTCACCGTGCGCGGGTTCGACGTCGTGTGGAAGGACTGGGACCCGGCGATGCGCGAGGACGCGCTGACGCGCTGAGCGGCATGGCCACGATCCTCGCGAACGGCAAGACGCGCGACGTGTCGGACGGCGCGACGATCAGAGATTTCCTGACGACGCTCGGGTGGAAGCCGGAGTGGGTCGTCGTCGAGCACAACGGCGAGCCGGTCGAGCGCGCGCGGCTCGGCGAGCACACGTTGGCCGAGGGCGACCGACTCGAGGTCGTGCGCGCGGTCGCCGGCGGCTGATCGTGGACCCCGACGAGCTCCGGGCGCGGGTCGCCGACGCGCGGCTCTACCTCGTGACCGACGGACGCGGTGGGGGAGAGCTGCTGCGCGACTTCCTCGACGCGGTGCTCGGTGCCGGTGTCGATCTGCTGCAGCTGCGCGAGAAAGAGACGGAAGCGCTGCCCTTGCTCGCGCTCGCCGAGATCTTCCGGGAGCGCTGCGACGCGTACGGCGTGCCGTTCATCGTCAACGATCGCGCCGACGTCGCTCTCGCGGCGCGCGCGGAGGGCGTGCACCTGGGGCAGGACGATCTGCCGGTCGGCGAGGCCCGGCGCATCCTCGGGCGCCACGCGATCATCGGC
>JBASRP010000158.1:0-4479 GCA_049273905.1 Actinomycetota bacterium | reverse complement strand
CGGCCCGACCATCGTAGTCTGTGCTCGCGCTAGAGGTACTGACCGGTATTCACCGTCTCGATCGCGCGCCCTTCGTCTTTGGCTTGGCTGAGCAGCGTGCGCACATAGACGATGCGCTCGCCCTTCTTGCCGGAGATCCGCGCCCAGTCGTCGGGGTTCGTGGTGTTGGGGAGGTCCTCGTTTTCCTTGAACTCCGCGCGGATGGCCTCGAGGAGGTCCTCCTCCTTGATACCTTTCTCCTGCACGTCGAGGTACCGCTTGATGGCCATCTTCTTCGCGCGCGCCACGACGTTCTCGATCATCGCCCCCGAGTTGAAGTCCTTGAAGTACAGGATCTCCTTGTCGCCGTTCGCGTACGTGACCTCGAGGAAACGGTTGTTGTCGCTCTCGTCGTACATCGCGCGCACGGTGGTGTCGATGATCTGTTCGATCGCCGTATCCGCGTTCCCGCCATGCCGCTCGAGCTCCGACGGGTGCATGGGAAGCGATGTCGTGAAGTAGATCCGGAAGATCTCGCGCGCGGATTCCATGTCGGGCCGCTCGATCTTGATCTTCACGTCCAAGCGGCCCGGCCGCAGGATCGCCGGGTCGATCATGTCCTCGCGGTTCGAGGCGCCGATCACGATCACGTTGGACAGCGTCTCGACCCCGTCGATCTCGGACAGCAGCTGCGGCACGATCGTGTTCTCGACGTCGGACGACACGCCCGAGCCGCGCGTGCGGAAGATCGAGTCCATCTCGTCGAAGAACACGATCACCGGATAGCCCTCTTCGGACTTCTCCTTGGCGCGCTGGAAGATCAGACGGATCTGGCGCTCGGTCTCGCCCACGTACTTGTTCAGCAGTTCGGGACCCTTGATGTTCAGGAAGTAGGACCGCGCCTGCTCCTGACCCGCTCTCTCCGCGATCCTCTTGGACAGCGAGTTCGCCACGGCCTTCGCGATCAGCGTCTTGCCGCAGCCCGGCGGGCCGTACAGCAGGACGCCCTTCGGGGCCTTGAGCTGGTGCTCGAGGAACAGCTCGGCGTGCAGGAAGGGCAGCTCGACGGCGTCGCGGATGGCCTCGATCTGGCCGCCCAAGCCGCCGATGTCCGCGTAGGTGATGTCGGGGACCTCCTCGAGGACGAGCTCTTCGACCTCGGGTTTCGGGAGGCGCTCGAACACGTAGCCGGACTTCGTGTCCATAAGAAGGCTGTCGCCGGCGCGCAGGTGCAGCGCCAGCAGCGGGTCGGCCAGCGACACGACGCGCTCCTCGTCGGCGTGTCCGACGACGACGGCGCGGTGCGCGTCGAGGATCTCTTTCAGCGTGACGACTTCGCCGGCGACCTCGAACTGGCGGACGCCTATGACGTTCATCGCCTCGTTGAGCATCAGCTCCTGCCCCTTCACCAACGACTTCGGGTCGATGTCGGGGTGGACGGCGACGCGCATCTTGCGGCCGGACGTGATGATGTCGATCGTGCCGTCTTCGTTGGTCGTCAGGTATGTGCCGAAGCCGGACGGAGGCGCGGTGAGCTTCTCGACCTCTTCCTTCAGCGCGACGATCTGCTCGCGTGCCTCGCGGAGGGTCGCGGCGAGACGGTCGTTCTGCGAGAGAGCTTGGGCGAGCTGGGAGCGCGTCTCGGCGAGCTTGTCTTCGAGGATCTTCACCTGGCCCGGCCCGTCGCGGAGCCGCCTGCGAAGAAGCGAGGTCTCTTCCTCGAGGAACTTGAGCTGCGTCTGGAGCTCGTGTACCTCTCGTTCGAGGTGACGCGCCCCTGGGTCCTGCGTCGAACCCGGCATCCCCGCGCCTCCTTACTTTCTAACGGTTACGCCCCGGGATCGCCGGAGCGGCCATCCGATTATCGCACCCGAGATGCACTGTCGATGGAGTTATCGGAAGGTTCAGGGGACGGAGTGAGCTTTCCGGGAAAATTGCCCGCCGGTAACCTCAAGGCTTAACAAAACTTAACACTTTACGACGGTAACACCGCTACGCAGAGCGGTCAACGCTCTTGGGTTCGCCCGGTTATCCGATCCCCAAGAACCGCGCGGTCGTCACGAAACCCGTGTGCCCGACCATCCGATGTTCGGGCCGCACCGACTGTCCGTCGACGTGCCAGCCGCGCACCAGTGTCTCGCGCGTCGCGATCTCGCCGAGCCCCGCCGCGCGCAGAGCCTCGGTTGTCTGCGCCACCTGCGTCGTCGTTGGGACGTAGGAGCAGAAGATGGCGCCGGGGCGCATCGCGCGCAGCGCGCGCTCCAGCACGCGCCAGGGTTCGGGAAGATCGAGCACGACGCGGTCGATCGACCCGTCCGCGACATCGGCCTCGGTCACGTCGCCGTTGCGCAGGTCCAGCTGATCGGGGATCTTCCCGAGGAACGATTCGATGTTCGACCGGGCGCGCGACGCGAAGTCGTCGCGCAGCTCGTACGAGATCACCCGTCCACGCTCCCCGACGGCCCGCGTGAGCGCCAGCGTCAGCGCGCCGGAGCCGGTGCCCGCCTCGAGCACGGTCGCGCCCGGATAGATGTCGGCCTCGACCAGGATGTAGCCGACGTCCTTCGGGTAGATCACCTGCGCGCCGCGCGGCATCTTCAGGATGAAGTCCGCGAGCGAGGGCCGGTACGCGATCAGCGGCGCGCCGGACGAGGCGGCGAGCTTCACGCCTTCCGGGGATCCGATGATCGCGTCGTGCTCCAGCCAGCCCTGGTGGAAGTGGAACTTCTCGCCGGTTCGCAGGGTGATCAGGTAGCGGCGGCCTCGCCGGTCGACGAGCAGCGCACGCTCGCCGGACTCGAAGGGAGCGCTCATGTGGTGATCTCCTCGACCGGGTTTGTTTTCCTCCGCAGTTGCGCTCGCGCGCGACAGTACGCGCAGATCTCACCCGGCGTGGGCTGGCCGCACTCGTTGCACTCCCGCAGCTCGATGGGGTTGGACGCTGCGAACAGCGGAGCGGCCTTGTCCAGATACCCGAAAAGGAACTGCTGCTTCGTCCCGGGCGACTGGATCTCGAGCAGGTTCAGGGCGTCCTTGTAGCGCAGCTGGGTGTTCCCGGCCACGAGCGGGCACTCCTCGACGATGTAGTCGATGCCGCGCAGGATCGAGTAAGCGGCGGTCTCACGTTCCGACACGCGATAGAGCGGCTTCACCTTCCTCGACAGCTTGGCGTGCGTCGACGGCAGCGCCGGCATCTGGCGCGCGATGTACTCGGTCTGCCAGTGCAGTGCGTTGCCGAGGAGGGTCGCGGCCTCGTCGTCGAGGTTGTGGCCGGTGACGAGGACGTCGTAGCCGCCTTGCGTTGCCGCGAGATTCGTCAGGTAGCGCTTCGTGAGGCCGCAGACGCTGCACGGAACGCGGCGTCCCTCGCGGGCGATCTGCTCGATCGTGAATCCCTCGTCGGCCTTCAGGTCCGTGACGATGAGCTTCGCCCCGCGCTTGGCGGCGAAGCGCTCACACATCTCGCGGGACTCTTGCGCGTACTCCTCGCCGGTCCACAGCGCGATGTGGTACCCGGTCGCGTCGAAGCCCATGTCGAGCAACATGTCCCACAGCGCGAGTGAGTCCTTCCCGCCCGACACGCACACGAGCAGACGGTCGGTCGTCGTGAACATGGCGTGCTCTTCGATCGCCTTGGTCACTTGGTTGCGCACGTACCGCAAGAAGCAGTCGGCACAGAACGCCGCGTTCGCGCGCGCGACCTCGACCTTGGCGGGAGCGCCGCAGCGCCGGCACTTCGCCGGGCCTCCGCCCTTGCCGCCCCTTCTCGCACCGGGGGCGCCGCCCGAGATCACCGGACGGATCTCGATCTCGTCCGCGTCGGCAAGCCGTTCTTCGCGCGTCAGGAGGTCGGCGTCGCGGATCACGAGCACCGTCTCCGGATTGATCGAGAGGCGCTCGAGCATCCTCCGCACCGAGGTCGGGCCCGGCACGTCGACGACGCGCGTGGGGTTGCGAAGCTTGACCTTCATCGTCTCATCTTAGGTCCGGCGGCCGGACCCGGTCCTCGGGCTTCCGTGGTTGCGCGTCGCCTTCCGCGCGACCGGCCGTGCCGGCGATCGTGAACAGGAAGTAGCCGATCACGACGTACCACACGCCCGTCAGCCCGTTGCCGGCGTCGCCGCGCGCACCGTAGATCGCCGCGATGGCGCCGCCGGCGCCCATGAGGACGAACGCGAACGCCTTGCCGAGGTTCGCGGCCCAGCGTGTTGCGCGCACACGATCGCGCAGCCCGCCCCACAGCCCGGCGCGCAGAAGGCGCCCGCCGTCGAGTGGGAAGGCGGGGATCAGGTTGAAGAGGGCCAGCGCGAGGTTCACGATCGCGAGGTTCCCCCACAGCCCGCCGTGCACGGTGATCCCGTCCAGCCCATCGGCCGCGGGATGAAGCACGCGCGCGACGGCGGCGAGGACGCCGGCGATGAAGAGGCTCATGAGCGGTCCGGCGACGGCGATCCGGAACTCGTGCGCGGGTTCCTGGGCCTCGCCGCCGATCTGCGCGAC
>JBASRP010000157.1:0-1949 GCA_049273905.1 Actinomycetota bacterium | reverse complement strand
CTTGAGAACCGGGTCGGCCGACAGCACCGCGCGCAGCGCGCGGATGCCCTCGCGGAAAGACGCCTTCTCGTGGTCGACCGTGCCGTCGCTCGTGTGCACACGCTTGCAGGCGCTGGCGTCGACGCGGCCGACGAGCAAGGTCGCGAAGCCGACGATCACCGCGGCGAGGAACAGCGGGAACGCGACGCCGCCGCCGCTCATCCATGACACCAACGCGAACAGGCCGGAGCCGATCGGCATCGCGCCGTACGCGGACGCCATCGAGATGGCGTTCGCGGTCGGCAATGCGTCTTCGGGAACGAGACGCGGCAGGACCGCGTCGCGAGCACTCATGTAACAGATCGTTCCGACCTCGGCGAGGAGAGCCAGCGCGAGCACCGGTGCCAAGCCGCCGACGAGCGGCAGCGCGCCGTAGAGGCACGCGCGGCCGGCGTTGCACGCAACGAGGACGCGCTTGCGGTCGAAGCGCTCGGCGAACGAGCCGAGCCAGGAGCCGAGCAGAGCCGCCGGAAGGATCCGGAAGGCGAGCACGACACCCGACGCGATTGCGGAGTGGGTCTTGTCCCAAACGAGAGCGATCAAAGCGAGCGTCGCCAGCCATTCGCCGAGACCGGCGAGGAGTTGGCTGCCGCAGAGGGTGCGGAAGTCCTTCGAGCGGTTCAACGAGCGTACGGCGGCGAACTTTCCGTTGAAACGGCTCACAGGATCCTTCCGACGAGGTCTGCCAAATGCATCGGCTGGGGAGGGTTTTCCCTTGAATGACCAGCGCGAATCTGACCAGCGTGTATGACGCTAGGGGATGCGAATGAGCTACGCCTGAGGCAGGTGCCTCGTTGCGGCGAACGAGAGTCCTAGTCCGTTCGGCCTATCCGTCGGTGGCTCACATACTTATTTCGACGCCGACTCCGATATCCCTATCGCCGCCTGACCTGCGGCCAAGCGTGCCGTGGGCACCCGGAACGGCGAGCAAGACACGTAATCCAGCCCGATCTCGTGGCAGAACTTCACGGAGGCGTCCTCGCCGCCGTGCTCGCCACAGATCCCGAAATGCATCTCAGAGTTGGTTCGCCTTCCGGCTGCGACCGCGATCCGCATGAGCTCGCCCACGCCCGGGTCGATCGTCACGAACGGGTTCGCCGGGACCAGCTTGCGCTCCTCGTACTGCGCGAGGAACTTGCCGATGTCGTCGCGGCTGAAGCCGAACGCCATCTGCGTGAGGTCGTTCGTACCGAAGGAGAAGAAGTCGGCGACCTCGGCGATCTCGCCGGCGGTCACCGCGGCGCGCGGGACCTCGATCATCGTTCCGAACTCGATGTGGAATCTCTGTCCTTCCGCCTTCATCGCGGCCTTGGCGACCGGCTCGAGCTCGTCGCGCATCTGCGAGAGCTCCTCGCGCGTGGCAACGAGCGGGATCATGATCTCGACCACCGGCCTGCCGCCTTCGGCCTTCACGCGGCACGCAGCCTCGACGATCGCGCGCACCTGCATCGCGTAGAGGCCCGGTTTTAAGATACCGAGCCGCACGCCGCGCAGCCCTAGCATCGGGTTCGCTTCATGCAGGCGGTTGACTGCGTTCAGGAGCTCTTTCTTCTCCTCGAGCTCCTTGCCGTTCTTCCCGAGCCGCTTCGACTCGGCCACCGCGACCTCGACCGCGAGCTGCACTTGGTCGGGCAGGAACTCGTGCAGCGGCGGGTCGAGCAGGCGCACGGTCACCGGCACCCCGTCCATCGCCTTGAAGATGCCGACGAAGTCGTCGCGCTGGAGTGGCAAAAGCTCGTCGTACGCGGACTGCTCCATCTCCGGCGTGTTCGCGAGGATCATGCGGCGCACCGCTGCGACGCGCTCCTCGCCGAGGAACATGTGCTCGGTGCGGCAGAGGCCGATGCCCTCGGCGCCGCGGCGCCGCGCATTGCGCGACTGCTCGGGCGTGTCGGCGTTGGCGCGCACGC
>JBASRP010000153.1:0-3493 GCA_049273905.1 Actinomycetota bacterium | reverse complement strand
GACCGTGACGATCGCGACACCGATCGCCACGCGCACGTCGAACCGGCGGCCGGTGGCGAGGAAAACGAGGAGCGCGAACGCGGGAACGGCGGCCGGGACGGCGCCGAACTTGGCGCCGGCTTGGGGTGCGATCATCGCCCCCGCGGCGAGGGCCAGTCCCGCGCCGACGCCGACGAGGCGCCGCGTGGACGGCTCCCGATCCAGAGTGGCCGCGGCGGTCAGCAACGCGGCCCCGATGACGACGCCCATCGCGTCGTTGCCGATCCCATGGAAGCGAGCGCCCTCCACGATGAGGTACGAGATCGGTGAGCGCTCGGCGAGCCCTCCGCCGATGACCAGGTCGGCGAGGATCGCGATCGTCGTCACGCCGAGGATGCCGGGGATCGCCGCCCGCGAACCGATCGCGCTCCGAAGGATGAGCGCGGCGACCACCGCGACCGCGGCGATCGTGATCACCGTCGGTGCGAGACCGGTGGCGCCGGCGAGCGGCTCGACCAGGTAGAGGAGCGGCAGCATCGCCACCGCGATCAAGCCGGTGTCGAGAAGTCCGCGCCACGTCGTCGGGAACCCGCGCGCGCGGCCGGCGCGTCCACGTCCCGCGACGACGGTCAGGAGCGCGAGGACGGCAAGCGCACTGCCGGCGATCATGGCGCCGCGCATCAACGGGCCGCGCACGAGACTCGCGTGGATGAGATCGCGCTCGAGCGAGGCGAGAGCGTCGGGTGCGCCGGCGCGCGGAAGCGCGCGCATCGCGCTACCGGTCATCGCGTCCGGTTGTTCGACGCCGGCCCGGTCGAGGATCGTCGCGGTGAGATCGGCGATCGTGACGACGCCGTCGCGTTCGGTCGACGAGCTCGTGAGCATGCCGGGCCGGATTCCGGGTCCAACCACCGCAACGACGGAAACGAAACGCCGGACCTCGCGACGCTGCCGCGGAGGAGTGAGCGACGCGACGATGAGCGTGTCGTTGCGCGTGAGCCGGGCGCGGATGAACTCGAGGAAGGCGTCCGCGCGCGCCATCGCGAGCCTTATCCACTGCGAACGATGGACCGGGTCGTCGCCGTATGCCTTGTCCACGCGCGCGGTGTCGCCGAAGTCCACGGCAACGACACGTGAGGTCTGCAGCGCGGCATCGAGCGTGGCGCGCGCCGCGAAGAGTTCGACCCGCGATCCCGTCGGGAACGCGGCGTCGGCGCGTTCCGGAAGCGGCCGGGCCCTGGTGGTCGTGAGCTCCGCGCTCGGAGCGGCGTCCTCGATGCGCGATCCGATCACGGACGTCATGACCCCCGCTCTCTCCAAGCTCCGGACGAGCGCGGCGGCGTCGCCGTTCTTCGAGATCCGGCCGGCGCCGAGCGTCTGATACGCGGTCGCACGCGCGCCTGCGGGGTCTGCGAGATTCTCCGCCGTCCGCGTCGACAGCAACGCGACGGCGCCCGTCCGCATCACGCTGCCGAGGACCGGCAGATCCGGCGAGTGCCAGTCGCTCAGGCGCGTGCCGTCGAGCGTGACGAGGACGACGCGACCCGACGGCGCGGCCGACGCCGGAAACGCTTGGATACAAAGGGTCGCGCAGATGCTTGCGGCGGCGAGCAGGCGTCGCACGCGGGCAAGTGTAGCCCCCGCGGCGCAGGAGGTAGGATGCGCCGCGCATGATCCAGGAATCCGTCCTCCGCGATGTGTTGTCCGCTGCCCTCGCCACCGGTGGGGAGTTCGCGGAGGTCTACGCCGAGACGCGTCGTTCCGCCTCTGTCCACCTCGAGGACCGAAAGGTCGAAGAGGTCACGACCGGCCGCGATCGCGGCGCCGGCGTACGCGTCGTGCGCGGCTCCTCGACGGCGTACGCATACACGAACAGGCTCGATCGCGACGCCCTCCTCGACGCCGCGCGCGTGGCGGCCGCCTCGCTGAAGGACCAGCCCCAGGCCGAGGTCCGCAACCTGACACGCGCTCCCGAGCGTGTGCTGAACCCGATCGCGATCGACCCCGACTCGGTCGAGACGAAGCGCAAGGTCGACGCGGTGCGCGAGCTCGACGATGCGGCCCGGGAGGTCTCCGGCGACGTCCGCCAGGTCATCGCGGGATACGCCGAAGGATCGCAGGACATCCTCATCGCGAACTCCGAGGGCTTGCTGGTCGCCGACAAACGCGTCCGCACCCGCTTGTCGTGCACGGTCGTCGCCTCGCGGGACGGCGTGGTGCAGACCGGCGCGTGGAACCCCGGCGCCAGCGCCGGCTTCGAGCTCCTCGACCAGCACCCGCCGGCGGCCGTCGGACGGAAGGCCGCGCAGCAAGCGATCGTGATGCTCGACGCGATCGGCGCGCCGGCCGGCGAGATGCCCGTCGTGCTCGCGCCCGGCGGCGGCGGCGTCCTTTTCCACGAGGCGAGCGGCCACGGGCTCGAAGCGGACCTGATCCAGAAAGAGGCGAGCGTCTACCGCGACCGCACCGGCGAGAAGATCGGGAGCGATCTGCTGTCGGCCGTCGACGACGGATCCGTCGCGGGGCTGTGGGGCTCTTTCGCGTTCGACGACGAAGGCACACCGTCGCAACGGACGGTGTTGTTCGAGAAGGGCGTCCTCACCGGCGCGATGACCGACCTGTTGCGGTCGCGCACGATGGGCCTCACGCGCACGGGCAACGGACGCCGCCAGTCGTACGCGCACCTGCCGATCCCGCGCATGACGAACTCGAACATCCTTCCCGGCCCCGACGACGCCGCGGCGATCGTGCGCGACGTCAAGAAAGGTCTCTACGCGAAGAGTTTCGCCGGCGGTCAGGTGAACACCGCGACGGGGGACTTCGTGTTCGGCTTGTCCGAGGCGTACCTGATCGAGAACGGCGAGCTGACGAAACCGGTGCGCGGGGCGAACCTGATCGGGAACGGGCCCGACGTCATCGCGCGCATCGACGCCGTCGGCAGCGACTACGAGGTCTGGTGGGGCGTCTGCGGGAAAGAGGGCCAAGGCGTTCCGGTGACATGCGGGATGCCGACGTTAAGGATCGCGCGGATCACGGTCGGAGGGACGGGTTGAGCGAGACCGCCGACCTCCTTTCGCTCGCGCAGCGCGCCCTGCGCTCGGCCCGGAAGGGCGAGGCCGTCGAGGCATTCGCGTCGTGGGGCCGCGAAACCGAGGTCAAGGTCTACAACGGCGAGGTCGAGTCGCTCGTCAGCGCGGAGTCGCGCGGCGTCGGCGTGCGGCTGATCGTCGACGGACGCCTGGGCTACGCCTACGCCGCCGACCCGGACGAGCGCGAGCTCGAGGACGTGGTGGAGCAGGCGCGCACCAACGCAGCGCTCGCGACGGAGGACGAAGGCAACGTGCTGCCGGATCCGCGGCCTATCGAACCGCTCGACGGCCTGTTCCTTCCCGACATCCTGTCGGCGACGCCCGAGCAGAAAGTGGATCTGGCGCTGACCGCCGAGCGCGCGTGCCGCGCGGCCGACGCCCGCGTGAAGGGTGTCGAGAGCGCCGGGTACGGCGAGGGCATCGGC
>JBASRP010000144.1:0-5361 GCA_049273905.1 Actinomycetota bacterium | reverse complement strand
GTGTCGGCCAGAGAGACGAGGGCATCGGCCGCGTGCGCCTCGGCGCGCTCCTTCGAGCCGGCGCGCCGCGCCTGCTCCTGGAACTCGCGACCGCGCGCGTCGACCGTCGACATCAGCCGAGCGCCGGCATCCGCCGTCAGGCGTGCGTCCAAGCGGACAGCCCCGTCAGCCTCGGACCACGATCGGAGGTAGCGGCTCCTGTGGATACGCTCGTCCGCCTGGCGATCGCGACTCGCGGCCGCGACGACCTTCGCGCACTGCTCACGGAGCTGCGCGACCGTGTCGGTCCGGGCCGTCTGCAGCAATCGCTCTTCCGCTGCGGGATCCGCCGACGCAGCGGCTGCGATCTCGGCCGCTTGGATACGCGAAAGCGTGCCGGACCGCAGCGCGCCTTCGGTCGCCGGCAGGTCCGCGAGCTTCCGACCCGTAGTGAACGTCGCGATCGCCGAGGCGAGCGTCGTCTGCGCCTTCGCGGCCATCCATCGCGCCGGCGTGTTGAAGCCTTGGTTGCACCAGACATTGGAACGCTCGACGCGCCGCGCGATCAGTGTTCGACCGGCGATCGCCAGACGTTCCAGTTCTGAGAGGAGTTCGACGATCTCGCCGACGTCTTCGTTCGGTACACGATCGGGGTCGAAGGAAGAGATCGACTCGCGGAGACCGGCCACCGTCTTGCGCAGCGTGTGCAACATGCGAACGACGGTACAAGGTGGGTACGACAACGACGACGGTTTTAGACGGAGCGGGCGCTGCGGGGGACGCAGCGCCCGCTCCGTTCTGGGCTTCCGATGCGACGACCGGCGCTCCGCACCCGCCCCCGCGGTCAAACCCTCACCAAGTGTGCGCTTCCGGGCGGATCGTAGGAGATGCGGGCGGACGTGCCTATAGTCCGAAATGACTATCTCAGGATCATTTCCGGCGTTCTGACCAGGCCTAACCGCGCGAGAGGAACCCCACCCGATCGTAGGCCGTCACGACGGTCGGGGTCGCGAGAGCCTGCGCCTTGGCGGCCCCCTTCTCGAGGAGGTTGGCCAGCTCCGCCTTGTCGGCGAGCAGTTCCGCGTAGCGGCGCTGGATCGGTTCGAGGAACGCGATCAAAGCGTCGGCGAGCCCGCTCTTCAGATCGGCGTACCCCTTGCCGGAGAGCTCCCCCTCCAACTCGGCGATGGATCGGCCGCTCGCGACCGAGTAGATGGTCAACAGATTCGTGATGGCGGGCTTATCGGAGCCCGAGGTCACCTCTCGACCGGAGTCCGTCACCGCCGTCTTGATCTTCTTCCGGATCGCGTCGGGCGTGTCGGTCACCTTGATCGTGCCGTTCGGCGACTCCGAGGACTTCGACATCTTCGCGAGCGTCTGCAGGTCGAGGATCCGCGCGCCCACTTTCGGGATCGTCGCTTGCGGGACGACGAACGTCTCCCCGTAGCGGGTGTTGAAGCGCTGCGCGATGTCGCGCGTCAGTTCGAGGTGCTGGCGCTGGTCTTCTCCCACCGGAACTTCGTCCGCTTGATAGATGAGGATGTCTGCGGCTTGCAGCACGGGGTAGGTGAAGTACCCGACCGAAACGCCGCCCTCCTTCTGCTTCGCGAGCTTGTCCTTGAACTGCGTCATCCGTCGCAGCTCGCCGAACGTTGCGATGGAGCCGAGGACCCATTGCAGCTGCGTGTGCCCATCCACCTGCGACTGGACGAAGAGAGTCGATCGGTCCGGATCGATCCCGATCGCGATCAGAACCGCCGCGAGATCGAGCGTCGCCGCGCGCAACGCTTTCGGGTCTTGTGGAACGGTGATCGCGTGGAGGTCGACGATGCAGTAGAGGCAATCCTTCTCGTCCTGCTGCGCGGCCCAGTGCTGCAGCGCGCCGATGTAGTTCCCGAGGTGCACCTCGCCGGAAGGCTGGATGCCCGACAGGATGCGCTTCACCGCTCAGCCACCTCCGAGATCGCCCTCCGCAGGCGGGTGCACCGTCCGCAGCTCGGGCGGCAACCGATCCTCGCGCCGCCAGGGAGCAGAGACCTGCTCGTAATAGTCGGCACCATAGCAATCGTTCACCACCCAAGCGGGGAAGTCCTCGAACGTGAGCTCGAAGATCGCTTCGGGTCCGAGGTCCTCGAACGCGAAGACGCGCGCCTCACGCACCAGGCGAGACATCAACGCGCCACCGCCGCCGAGCGCCGCGAAGTAACAAGCGGTGTGATCGACGAAGGCGGGCCGCAACCCAGACCCACGCCCGCCCTTCCCGATCGCCGCTTTCAACCCCCGGTCCAGCAACCGCGGCGTGTACTTGTCCATGCGCCCTGCCGTGGTCGGCCCCGCCGCGCCGATCACCGCGCCGGGCCGCGCCGGCGTGGGCCCGACGTAGTAGACGATCTGCCCGGTGAGGTCGACCGGCAACGACTCACCGCGATCGAGCATCTCCACCATGCGCTTGTGGGCCGCGTCCCGTGCGCCGTACACGCGCCCGAACAGGCGCACCTGGTCTCCCGCCCTCAAGAGACGAACATCGTCGTCCGAGAGCGGAGCCTCGACCCGTTTCAGCCCACCGGCGAGATCGGAGACCGCCACGCTAGACCTCTACGTGCCCCGAGCGATGCGCGTGGCACTCGATGTTCACGGCCACCGGCAACGACGCGATGTGCGTCGGCGCGACCTCGACGTGGACGGCGAGGACCGTTTGCGTCCCGCCGAGCGCCTCCGGCCCGAGCCCGAGCGCGTTCGCCGCGTCGTAGAGGTCACGCTCGAACGCCGCCCACCGTTCGTCCGGATGAGGATCCCCGACCCGCCGCATCAACGCGCGCTTCGCCAGCCGCGCGACCCCCTCGAAGTTGCCGCCGACCCCGATCCCGACGATCCCCGGCGGACACGCGTTCGGCCCCGCACGCTCGACCGTCTCCAGCACGAAGTTCCGTACCCCGTCGATGCCGTCCGCCGGTTTGAGCATCGCCAGCCGGCTCATGTTCTCGCTGCCGGCGCCCTTCGCGTCCACGGTGATGCCGATGCGATCACCCGGCACGATCCGCGTGTGCAGAACGGCCGGCGTGTTGTCGCCGGTATTCCGGCGCTCGAACAAAGGGTCCTGCACGATCGACCCGCGAAGGTAGCCCTCGCGATACCCGCGAGCCACCCCTTCGTTGATCGCTTCTTCCAACGCGCCGCCGACAAGATGCACGTCCTGCCCAACGTCGATGAACACCACCGTCGTCCCCGTGTCCTGGCAGTACGGCACCTCGCCCTGCGCCGCGATCTCGGTGTTGGCGATCAGCTGGTCCAGGATCTCGCGCCCCATCGGCGACTCTTCGAGATCACGCGCGCGCCGCACTGCCGCGACCATGTCGGGCGACATGCGGTAGCAGATGTCGACGCAGAGTTTCGCTAGGGCGTCGGCGATCGAAGAGACGGCGACCTCGCGGACCACGAGGTCAGTCTACGGGCTCCGCGGGGAGGGTCTCGCCGGCCGTCTGCGGACGGAACCGATCGATCCGGGAACGCAAGACGCGCGGAAGCGCACCCATGGTGGCCTCGACGCCCGCCGTCGCGCGCTCGATGTTGAGAACGGCCTTCTCGAGGCGCTCGATGCGCTCCTTCGAGATGTCGATGCCCGAGAACTTCTCCTCCAGCTCTCGGAGGGGTTTTTCGAGGCGGTCGACGATCGCCTCGATCTTCTTCAGGACGCGACCGGCGTCGCGCGCGATCTCCATGAGCTCCGGATACGCGCGCGCGGCGTCGACGACCGAGTTGATGCTCCGCGACACCCCACCGACCACGTCGCCGACGATGTCGTTCACGTTGAGCCGCATCCCGCTCACCTCCAGGCGCGAACCCTAGCGGGTCCCGCGGGCGTCACGCACGCTTGCGTACCGTCATCGGCAGCCCATCGCGCGGCCGGAGCGTTACCGTCGGCTCGGCCTGGACACGCGTCCCCGGCACGAGGTCGAGCTCGAAGCGCTGCGCGATCATCGCGGTGATGAGCGTCGCCTCCATGATCGAGAAGCCGGCGCCGACACACATCCGCCGCCCCGCTCCGAACGGCACGTAGGCGTAGCGGGGGTGCGCATGAACGTTCTCCGGCAGGAAGCGCCGCGGGTCGAAGGCTTCCGGGTTCGGCCACATCCGCGGATCGCGGTGGATCAGGTACGACGGGAACAGCAGCGTCGAGCCGGCGGGGATCACATGTCCGTCCAGGGCGTCGTCTTCGACGGCTTCGCGCTCGAACACCCAGGCCGGCGGGTAGAGACGGATCGCTTCTTGGAAGCACGCAGACGTCCAGACCAGGCGGTCCACCGCGTCCGCCGTCGGCACACGTCCGCCGAGCACCTCGTCCACTTCGGCGTGCATCCGTTCCCGCGCCTCCGGATGGAGCGAGAGCAAGTACCACATCCACGCGAGTCCGTTCGCCGTGGTCTCGTGCCCGGCGAGCATGAACGTCACGATCTCGTCCCGGACCTGCGTGCGGCTCATCCCCTGCCCGCCCTCATCGCGCGCCGCGAGCAACAGGCCGAGGAGGTCGCGCGGCGCCCCGTCCATCGCCCCCTGCCGCTCGGAGATGAGCCGGTCGACCACCTCGTCGATCGTCGCCATCGAGCGACGGAACCGCGCGAGTCGCGGCGTGAGCACCGGCGACCGGAAGATCGCGCGTCCCTTATCGACGACCCACCGGGGCGGCGCTGCGGCGAGCTGCAGCCGCGCCGCGAGGACACCCGTTCGCAAGCCTTCGAGGACAGCCGGCCCGATCCGCCGCGCTTCGCCGGAGAGTCCCGCCCCGAACAGCGCGCGACCGACGACGTCCAGGGTGAGACCGGTCATCTCTTCGGAGACGTCCACCCGCGCCCCGTCGGGCCGCTCACCCCACGCGTCCATCGCCGGCGCGATCGCCGCGGTCATGTTGGACGCGAAATCCGCCAGGTGGCGTTTGGCGAACATCGGTTGGATCAGCCGCCGCTGTTTCTCCCACGATTCCCCTTCGTTGGTCAGGAGCCCCTCGCCCATCCCAACCGCGAGCAGGCGGTATTGGAACGACTTCACGTAGTTGTCCTGCCGCGCGACGAGGACGTGCTCCAGGTGCGCAGGCGCGCGCACCATGAAGAAAGCCTTCCGCCCTGCGCGCCACGAGTAGAGATCGCCGTATTCCTCGGATGCGTCGAACAGCGAGTCGAGGAGGTTGCCGCGCAGAAGCGCCCGCAGCGTCTCGCGCCGCGTCGGGCCCGGCGTGGTCAGGCGAACGCGACGCCCGTGCCGACGGGCTCGTGGGACCGTCGACCGAGCGGTCTGCGCCGCCCGAAGCGCCATGTCAGTAGGGGGACGGCCCGCCGAACATCTCGGAGAGGCGCGGGGCCAGCCCGAGGTCTCCTTCCACCTCCAGCT
>JBASRP010000129.1:0-25343 GCA_049273905.1 Actinomycetota bacterium | reverse complement strand
GCCCTACGCCGCGCGCAAGCTGGCCGGCAACATGAAGGCGGCGAACAAGCTCGGGGCGCGCTTCGCCGCGATCATCGGCGAGAAGGAGCGCGAGGCCGGGACGACGACCCTCCGCGAGATGACCTCGGGCGAGGAGGAGACCGTTCCGCTCGATGCCGTCGCGGTCAAGCTCGGGAAGCGGCTCCGATGATCCGGACGCACGGCGCAGGAGAGCTCCGCGCGACGCACGACGGCGCCGATGTGACGCTCACCGGCTGGGTCCACCATCTGCGCGATCACAAAGGCGTCGTCTTCGTCGACCTCCGCGACGCGTCGGGATCGGTCCAGGTGGTTTTCCACGACGACATCGCGCGCGAGGTGCACGTGTCCGTCGACCGTGAGTTCTGCGTCCTGATCCGCGGTACGGTTCAAAAGCGCAAGCCGGGGACGGAGAACCCGAAGATCCCGACGGGCGAGGTCGAGGTCGCCGGTGCGAGCCTCGAGGTCCTGAGCGAGAGCCAGACGCCCCCGTTCGTGATCGAGGACGATCTCGAAGCCGACGAGGCGACGCGCTTGCGGTACCGCTACCTGGATCTGCGCCGCCCGGTCATGCAGAGGATCCTGAAACTGCGTCACAAGGTGATCCGCGAGATCCGCGCGTTCCTCGACGCGCGCGGTTTCGTCGAGATCGAGACGCCGATCCTGTTCAAGGCGACGCCCGAGGGCGCGCGCGACTTCCTGGTGCCGTCGCGCCTTCAGCCGGGGAACTTCTACGCCCTCCCGCAATCGCCGCAGATCCTGAAGCAGCTCTCGATGGTCGCGGGACTCGAGCGCTACTACCAGATCGCGCGCTGTTTCCGCGACGAGGACGCGCGCGCCGACCGTCACCTCGAGTTCACGCAGCTCGACCTCGAGATGTCGTTCGTCGACGTGGACGACATCATCGGGATCACCGAGCAGCTGTACGCGCATCTCTGGCGTGAATGTCTCGGCGTCGAGGTCGCGCTCCCGTTCCCGCGCATCCCGTTCGCGGAAGCCGTCGACCGGTTCGGCAGCGACCACGTCGACCTGCGGTACGGGATGGAATTGCACGACGTCCACGAGGTCTTCGCCGACACGCAGCTCGGCATCTTCAAGAAGGTGCTGGAGGCCGGCGGCGCGATCCGCGCGATCGCGGTTCCCGGCGCGGGCGACTTGCCCCACGCCGAGCTGAAGCGGCACGAGAAGCACGCGATGGAGCGCGGCGCGAAGGGCCTCGCGTGGGTCATCTTCAAGGAGAACGGCGAGGTCGATTCGCGGCTCGAGAAATACCTCTCGCCGGAGGAACGCGAGGGTCTGGCCAAGACGCTCGGCGCCGGTCCGGGAGACCTCGTGTTGATCGTGGCCGACAAGCGTCAAGTGGCGAACGCGGTCCTCGGCTCGCTGCGGTCGCAGCTGGCGCGGGAACGGGGTCTCGTCCCCGAGAACGAGTGGAAGTTCTGCTGGGTCGTCGACTACCCATTCTTCGAGTGGCTCGAGGACGAGAAGCGCTGGGAGCCGATGCACCACCCGTTCACGTCGCCGGAAGCGGGGTGGGAGGACCTGATCGACACCGATCCCGGCGCCGTGAGGATGAAGGCCTACGACATCGTGCTGAACGGCCTCGAGATCGCGAGCGGCAGCATCCGTATCCATCGCCCCGAGCACCAGCGGAAGATCTTCGAGGTCCTCGGCATCGACGAGAAGACCGCGGAGGAACGGTTCGGCTTCCTGCTCGAAGCGTTTCGATACGGCCCGCCACCGCACGGTGGCATCGCGCCGGGGATCGAGCGCACGCTGATGCGCATGCTCGGGATCGACAACGTACGCGAGGTGATCGCGTACCCGAAGACCGGTTCGGGCCAGGATCTGATGTCCGGCGCGCCGACCTCGGTCGACCCGAAGCAGCTGCGCGATCTTGGCATCAAGACCGTCGAGTGATCGACCGGCGATGAGCCCCGCCTCGCCTTCCGAGCCGACGTTGTTCGGCGGTGGGGGCGGTGCGCCCAAGAAGGGCAAGGGGAAGAGGGCCGCGACGCGCGGCGCTCCGGAAGCGGCTGGCCGCGGAGCACCGTTGGCAGCCCGTATGCGCCCGCGCTCTCTGGATGAGCTCGTCGGGCAGGAGCATCTCCTGGGACCAGGAAGCGTCCTGCGCGGCCTCGTGGAAGAAGACAAGTTGCGCTCGGTGCTCCTCTACGGCCCGGCCGGCACGGGGAAGACGTCGTTCGCGCACGTGATCGCGCACGCGACGCAGGCGCAATTCGAGCAGCTCTCGGCCGTCACGTCCGGCGTCGCCGACGTTCGCGCCGTCATGGAGGAAGCGCGCGAGCGCCAGGCGGGGACGGGACGTCGGACGATCCTGTTCATCGACGAGGTCCACCGCTTCAGCCGCACCCAGCAGGACGCGTTGCTCCCCGGCGTCGAGGCCGGATGGGTCGTGTTCATCGGCGCCACGACGGAGAACCCGTTCTTCTCCGTCACGTCGCCCCTCCTGTCCCGCAGCCTTCTTTTCCGGCTGGAGCCGCTCGACGGCGGTGCATTGAAGCGCATCCTCGTGCGGGCACTCGCCGACGAGGAGCGTGGCCTCGGCGGTCGGTTCTCGGCGAGCGACGAGGTCCTCGATCTGATCGCGGGCAAGGCCGAGGGCGACGCACGCGTCGCGCTCAACGCGCTCGACGCAGCGGCCGAACGCGCGAACGCGCGTGGGGAGTCCGCCATCGCGGACGCCGATGTCGAGGAAGCGCTCCGCCAGCGCCTCGTCCGCTACGACCGCGCCGGCGATCAGCACTACGACGTGATCAGCGCGTTCATCAAGTCGATGCGCGGATCGGATCCCGACGCGGCGCTCGCGTGGCTCGCGCGGATGATCCACGCCGGGGAGGACCCCCGCTTCATCGCCCGGCGCATGGTGATCTTCGCGTCCGAGGATGTCGGCATGGCCGACCCCCAAGCGCTGGTGGTCGCGACGGCGGCCGCGCAAGCGGTCGAGTTCGTCGGCCTGCCCGAGGTCCAGCTCAACCTGGCGCAGGCGGCCGTTTATCTCTCGACCGCGCCGAAATCGAACGCCGTCATCAAAGCGATCGGCGCGGCGATGGAGGACGTCGAAAAGGAGGGGCAGGGCACGGTACCGAGCCACCTCCGCGACGCGCACTACCCCGGCGCGAAGACTCTCGGGCACGGGGCAGGGTATAAATACCCGCCAGACTTTCCCCGGGCAGAGGTCGAGCAGGACTACATGCCCGAAGGATTCGAGGGCAAGCGCTACTGGGAGGACCGGGACCGATGACCGGAGTCATCTTCGCGCTCAAGGCAACGGACTACGCGGTCATGGTCATCGCCGGCTTCTTCGCGCTGGCGGTCATCGTCATCTCGATCCTCGTCCTCAACCTTTTCCGCGTCGTGTCGAGCCTCAAAGAGCTCGTCGACGGCGTCACCAAGGAGACCGTTCCGCTGATCCACGACGTGGACGGCACCGTCAAGGGCGTGAACCAAGAGATCGAGCGCGTCGATTCGATCATGGCGTCCGCGCAATCCGTCGCGAAGAACGCGGAGACGATCTCCGAGACGGTCAAGATGGCCGTCACCAACCCGCTCGTGAAGGCTCTCGCGTTCTTCGCCGGGGCCCGTCGCGCGTCCAAGAAGTTCAAGGAGGACTAGCGTGCGTCGCGTGTTCTGGGGACTCGTCGGCATCGGCATCGGCGCCGCCGTCGGTGTCGCGGTCGTGCGCTGGGCCGGGAAGACGAAAGAGCGGTACTCGCCGCCGAACATCGCACGCGAAGCCGGCGCGAAGGCCGGCGATGTTCTCGACAAACTGCGGCGCGCGGTTGAAGCGGGACGCGCGGAGATGATCGTGCGCGAGGCCGAGATACGCGAAGAGCTCGGCCTCCCTCAGAACTGATCCGGTTACGCATTCCTGCTTGGATTCCTAGGCGCAGAGCAAGCGCCGGGCTCGCCTCGTTCGCGGAACCGATTCTCCTTATCGCGGGAGCAACGGGTACCTGACGGATGGTTCAGTTGTGAGATGCGTGTCTCACCCGGCGCGCGTGGGTAGGGGGGCCTTGAACCCGCCGCGGTGGTTTGGGGGAGGTGAGGCAGGTATCCGCGGCACGAAGGCAATCACCGTCAGAAGGAGAATCGATCGTGCGAAGACTCCTTATCGTCACCTCGATCGCCCTCGTGGCGATCTTCGTTAGCGTGAACTTGTCGATGGCCGCAGGGGAAGTCACCAACAGCGATATCGCGACCGGCGCGGTCAACAGCCGCACCATCAGGGACGGCGGCATCCTGAACACTGACCTGCGTACCGGTTCGGTCAATACCCGCGTGTTGAGGGATCGCGGCATCGCCGGGATCGACTTGGCCTCGTCCGCGTTCGGCGCGGTTCAGGGTTCGACGATCGCATCAGGCGTGACCGTCAGGGGCGTCGTCGGCGGGGACTTCGAGGGCTTCACCGCTACAGCAGGTGGCCCGTGCGAGGACAACTGCGACTGGGGCGTCGATGCGAGCTTGCCGTTCGCCGCGCCGGTCGGTCTGACCGACGCGACCGTGCTAGTGGACACGGCCTTGTGTCTCTCCGACTGCCCGGGGATCTCAGCGGACAGCAGCGAGAGCTCGAGCGCCGCCACGTGCTTGGGCAGCGCGACGAATCCCACGGCGCCGGCCGGCAAGGTGTGCATCTACGTGGCCGGAGCCGCGAACGCGGTCGAGCTGGCCGGGTATTCCGTCATGCCGGGAACGGGAGCCAGCAAGTATGGCTTCAAGCTGAAGTGGGTCTCGACGACCGCTGACGACTCGTTCGTCGACGCCGTCTGGGCCTACACCGCACCGTAGCGCAGCTGAAACAAGAGATGAGGGGCGCGTCATGCGCCCCTCATCTCTTATGGCCGTAGAACGTCGCCGCGGCGCTAGATCACCTGCCAGCGATCAGCCGCGATCAGGTTCCCGGTCGCGCCGGACCGGTGGGTCCCCAGCACGCGGATCCGGATCGTGTGCACCCCGTCGCTCAACCCTCGGATCGCCCGTGCCACGCCGTAGTGGGTGCTCGACGCGTAGTTGTCGACCGTGGCCTTGAGGACGCCGTCGATGTAGATCTCGGCCTTGCCCATCCCTCGTCCGGTCACCGTGTACCAGTCGATGCCGGTACCACGGAAGACAAAGCTCACCGCCGAGTTGCGGAGGTCCGATCGCACATACTTCCCGCCCGATGCGGCCGACGTGCCGACCGTTCCCCACGTGAAGCTCAGAGCGGGGGTGCGGACCAGCGTGGTCCCGACTCGGAAGGCGTCCACCGCAACGTTCGTCCCGGTTCCCGATGTCGAACCCTTCTTGCCTTGGACGATGACGACCAGGACGTGCGAGCCGGAACCGAGCGAGCTGAACGACCGCCCGACGCGGTAGTGGTTGCTGGAGGCGTACTGGTTGAACGTCCCGCGGTACCGGCTGTCGATGTACACCTTTGCGGTTCCGTAGCTCGGTCCGGTGTTCGTGTACCAGACCACCGACGAACCGGAGAAGCGGAAGACCGCCCGTGCGTTACTGATGTGGTCGACCGCGTATGTCCCACCGAGCGCACTCGACGAGGAGCCGTTGCGCCAGTTGTACCTCGCTCCGGTCGAGCTCTCCTGTTCTATCGTCGAGGCGCGGAAGGCGAGTGACTGTGGCGCCACCGTCAGGCCCCCGAAGTCGGTGATCGCCGGAGAACCGTCGGGCACCTTGGCCGTGTACTGCTGACCGGCGATCAGGGCCGATGATGGTTTCAGGAAGGCCGTCCTCACCGATCCGCTCGTACACGACGTCGCGAGTCCCGTTGCGCCCTTGCAGCTGACGGTCCCAGCGAGCGGTGACCCCGATCCGGTGACTTCGAGCGTGAAGTTGCTCGAGGAGACGCCGCTCACGGGCTGCGAGAAGGTCGCGATGTTGGAGCCGGTGAGGGCCGACGGGCCCGTGATCGTCACGGTCGTCGGGCCGGTGACCGCGAAGCAGGCGGCGCAGGTTTTGGTCCCTCCATCGGGGTTCGTCAGCGTCACATCGCGGGATCCGAGTGATGCGCCTCCCGCAACGTCGATGTTGACCGTGATATTCGACACGTTCCCGAACGTGACCGAGTTCACCGTGATCCCAGTCCCGCTGAATGTGGCGTCGATGCCATTTTGGAAGCCTGTACCGGTGATCGACAGGGTCTGGTTGGTAAGGCCTTGACCGCGTTGCGCAGGCGAGATCGACGTGATCGTCGGAGGGGCGGTGATGGTGAGGCATCCGGTGCAGGTGCCCGACTGCCCGTCCGTATTCGTCACCGTGACGTTACGAGCGCCGGCCGCTGCGGTGGTCGCGACCGTCAGCGGGACCTCGATGTGAGACGCATCGATCACGTCAACCGCGCCGACCGTTACCCCCGTCCCGGACACGACGACGGTGGCGCCGTTCGCGAAACTCGTCCCCGTCAACTCCACGACTACTGCCGTGGCGCCCGGCCCCACATGATCCGGGTCCGCCGACGTCACCGTCGGCGTCGCTCCTGCGACGGTGAAACACGTCGTGCACGCACCCGTCCCGTGATCCGGGTTCTCGACGTTAACGACCCAGGCGCCCGGCGCGGCGAGTGTGAGATCGACAGTTGCCTTTACGCTCGTCGGCGACACGAACTCGACGGGATCGGCGTCGATGGCGTCCTGACCTGTCTTGGTCAACGTAACCGTCGCGCCGTCCACGAACCCGGTTCCGGTTAACGTCAGGACACTGGTTCCCGTGTTCGAGGCCGCGGCCGGGCTCACATTGCTAACAGTGGGTGCCCCGTTGATCGTCAGGCAGTCGTCGCAGGTCGACGTGCCGAAATCGGTATTGGTCACGGTGATGTCTCGAGCACCGGTCGCCGCCCCCGACGCGACGTCGAGCACGACGGTGATCTGGTCGGCAGCGTCGACGGTCGGACTCCCGACGACGGTGACACCCGAACCCGAGACAGAGATCGTCGCCCCGGCCACGAACCCGGAGCCGTCGAGCGTCACCTCGACGCCCGACGCTCCCTGACCGAGCGCGTCGGGGTCGGCGCTCGTCACGATCGGCGCTGCGGTGATCGCGAAGCAGTCCGCGCACGATCCCACGCCGCCGTCCGGGTTGGTGACGGTGAACGTGCGGTCGCCCAACGTCGCCGCGTCTGAGACCGTCATGGTCACGTGCAGGTGCGAGGCGTCGACGAACGCGACGTTGTTGACGGTGACGCCGGTCCCGCTGATATCGACATCCGACGCCGCGACGAACCCCGTCCCTGTCAACGAGACGACCTTGGACGCCGCGCCGCGACCGAGATGGTCCGGCGACGCGGACGTGATCGCGGGACTGAGGTTGATCGTGAGGCATGCGGTACACGTGACGTTGCCCGCGTCCGGGTTCGTCACGGTGAGGTCGCGCGTCCCGAGCGCGGCGTCGCTGGCCACGTCGACGTTGATGGTGATACTCGTTCCACTGTTCACCGTTACGTTGTTCACGGTGACGCCGGTTCCACTGAACGTGGCGCCGGCACCGTTGACGAAGCCCGTTCCCGTGACGGCGATGTCCTGATCCGTGACGCCCTGACCGATCGCGCTCGGGTTCAGCGCCGAAACGGTCGGGGCCGCGTGCACGGTGAAGCACCCCGCGCAGGTTCCTGCGCCAAGATCGGGGTTCGTCACGATGACGTCGCGGGCCGTGGCAGCCGCGGTCGCCGAGACGCTGATCGTCGTGGAGATGCTCGTCGGGGAGTCAACTGTGACCGCGCCGACCGTGACCCCGGTGCCCGAGAACGACACTGTCGCGCCATCGACGAAGCCTGTGCCGGTGATCTCGAACGGCTGATCGGTCGCACGCTGTCCATACGCGGTGGGATCGACGCTCGTCGCCGTTGGCCCGGTTGCGATCGTCAGGCATCCCGTGCAAACGTCCTCCTGACCGTCGGTATTGAGGACGGTGATGTCACGGGCGGTCGTCGCGGCCGACGTTGAGACGTTGATGGTTACCGTCAGACTGACCGCGGAGTTGACGACGACGTCCGTCACCGTGATCCCCGTTCCCGAGAACGACACCATCGCGCCGTGCGCGAAGTTGGTGCCCGTGAGATCTACCTCGGCGCCGACGGCGCCCTGTCCGATGTGATCGGGGTCGGCATCGGTGACGGTCGGAGCCGCGCCGGCGACCGTGAAGCACGCACAGGTGGCCGAGCCCTTGTCGGGGTTCGTGACGACGACGTCCCATGTTCCGGGCGCCGCGAGCGTCAGGTTCACAGTCGCGACGAAGCTGGTGCTGGTCGGTGCCGGCGAGTTCTTGACCGTGCCGACGATATCGTCCTGGTTCGTCTTCCTCAGAAACACGGTCCGCCCGGACGCGAAGTTCGTGCCGGTCACCGTGATGTCGAGGGATCCGGTGTTCGATCCGGCCCCCGGACTGACGTTGGAGATCGTCGGCCCCGTGCTGATCGTCAAGCAGCCCGTGCAGGTCCCGACCCCCGCGTCGGCGTTCGTTACGGTGATGTCGCGCGCCGTCGTCGCAGCGCCCGACGTGACGCTGAAGGGAGCCGTCAGCGTCGTTGCGTTCACGAACGTGACCGTGCCCACGGTGACGCCCGTTCCCGAGACGGAAACGGTCGCACCCGACACGAAACCGGTACCGGTGATCGTAACGGTGGCGTTCGACGCGCCCTGTCCGAGCGTGTTGGGGCTCGCGCTGGCGACCGTCGGTGCGGCGTTGACCGTGAAGCAATTCGTGCAGCTCGCGCTGTCGAGCCCACCGAGTTGGCTAACGGTGACGTTCCGCGCACCGGCCGGAGCGTTTCCGGCGATCGTGACGTTGGCCGTGATCGAGGTCGCGCTGTTCCTGGTCGCGTTGTTCACCGTGATCCCGGTCCCAGAGAAGCCGACCGATGCGTCCGGAAGGAAACCGCTTCCTGTGATCTCGAGGTCTTGCGCGGTCGCTCCTTGGCCACGGGAGGATGGCGTCACGGATCCGACGGAATGGACCGCGAGCGCGTCGCGCATCGGGAGCACCACGAGCGGTAGCGTCGCGATGGCTACGAGAAACAGAGTGCGTGCGCGTGTACGTCGGTCCCTGGCCATCTCATTCCCCCTGTCGTTCCGTCCTCCGAGCCGAGGGGAGCGTAAGCAGCGGAATGCAAAGGGTCAATGACGCAACCGGGACTCGGTCGCAGTCATAAGGGGCTACAAAGCGAGGCAGCCACTTTCGCGAGTCGCTGCTGGGCCCGAGGCCGGAACGGCTTCGCCTCGGTGAGTCACCATTCACCTCCGCTGCCGCCGCCGCACTCTTCCTGCGAATACGCCGCTCAGCGGGGGTCGCTCCCCTAAAATGCGGCCTGATGAAGACCGCGGACATACGGCGCACCTTCCTGGAGTTCTTCCGGGCCCGAGACCACCGGATCGTGCCCTCATCGTCGCTCATTCCCGACGACCCGGCGGCCCCTCTGCTGACGACGGCCGGCATGGTGCAGTTCATCCCGTACCTGAGCGGGGCCAAGCCCATCGAGTTCCCGCGCGCGGCGAGCTGTCAGAAGTCCGCGCGGACCACGGACATCGAGATAGTGGGTACCGACGCCCGCCATCTCACGTTCTTCGAGATGCTCGGCAACTTCTCGTTCGGCGATTACTTCAAGGAAGTCGCGATCAAGGACGCCTGGGACCTGTCGGTCGAGGGGTTCGGGATGGAGCCCGATCGGATCTGGGCGACAGTCCTCGACACCGACGATGAGGCCGCGCGCATCTGGCGCGACGTGATCGGCCTCCCGGACGAGCGGGTCGTGCGCCGCCCCCGACCGCCCGACGACAACTTCTGGTGGATGGGGATCCCGGGTCCCGGTGGTCCGTGCAGCGAGCTCTACTACGACCGCGGGCTGAAATACGGCGAGGCCGTCGGCTTCGACGAGGGCGACCGCATCCTGGAGTACTGGAACCTCGTCTTCACCGAGTTCCAGGTGGACGAGAAGGGCCAGCCGGTCGCGAGCCTCCCGCAGAAGAACGTCGACACGGGCCTCGGCCTCGAGCGGCTGGCCGCGATCCTCCAAGACGTTCCCGGGATCTTCGAAACCGACGATTTTCAACCACTGATCAGGCGGGCGGAGGAGCTCTCCGGCCGCCGCTACTCGGCGAGCTACGAGCCGGACGCGCGCGAGGACACCTCGTTGCGGATCCTGGCCGAGCATGCGCGCTTCGCGACGTTCCTGATCGGCGACGGCGTCTTTCCGTCCAACGAAGGACGCGGGTACGTGCTCCGCAGGGTGATCCGGCGGGCCGTGCGCCACGCGCGTTTGCTCGGCGTCGATGACCTCATCATGCCGCCGCTCGTGGACGCGGTGGTGCAGACGATGGGCGACGCCTACCCGGAGATCGTCTCGAACAAAGAGATGATCAGGACGACGGCCGGGACGGAAGAAGAGAACTTCCGGCGGACGTTGCGTTCCGGTCTCGTCCTCCTCGAGGAGGACATCGGGCGCGCGCGCAAGGAAGGCACGAAGAAGCTTAGCGGTGAGGGCGCGTTCAAGTTGCACGACACCTACGGCTTCCCGCTCGAGCTGACGCTCGAGATCGCGCGTGAGGAAGGCCTCGACGTCGACACCGCCGGCTTCGAGACCCTGATGGAGCAGCAGCGCCGTCGCGCGCAAGACGCGCGCAAGGAGATGCGCGGCATCACCGGCGAGGACGCGCTCCGCGAGATCTTGGCCGAGCGCGGGCCGACGAAGTTCCTCGGGTACGACCGGAACGAAACGGAGACCGTCCTCGGCGGCATCGTGCGCGACGGCGAGCGTGCGGACGCTGCGGGGGAGGGCGACGAGGTCGAGGTCGTTCTCGACGCGACGCCCTTCTACGCGGAGGGCGGCGGTCAGGTGGGTGACACGGGACTGATCGTCGTCAACGGCGCGACGCTCGAGATCCTCGACACACAGGTAGCCCTCGGTGACTTGATCGTGCATCGCGCGCGCGTTCGCTCCGGTGAAGCGCGTGTCGGCACCGAAGCGCACGCCGTCGTCGACGCCGCGCGGCGCGCAGCAGTGATGCGTAGCCACACCGCGACGCACGTGCTCCACGCGACCCTCCGTCAGGCGCTCGGGCCGCATGCGCACCAGGCAGGGTCCCTCGTCGACGCCGGCCGCCTGCGCTTCGATTTCCCACACACGGAGGGCGTCGCGCGAGAAGTCCTGCAGGAAGTTGAGGCTGCGGTGAACCGGCGTGTGCTCGCCGACGACCTGGTGCGGCCGTACGAGACGACGCGCGACGAGGCGTCGGCGATCGGTGCGATCGCGCTGTTCGGCGAGAAGTACGGCGACATCGTTCGGGTCGTCGAGATCGGCGACTACTCCGTCGAGCTGTGCGGCGGGACGCACGTCACGCATACGAGCCAGGTCGGCCTCGTGAAGATCCTGGGGGAAGCGTCGATCGGCTCCGGCCTGCGGCGCGTCGAGGCGCTCACCGGGACGGACGCGATCGAGGGGTACCGCCGCGACCGCAGGCTGCTGGAGGAGATCGCGGGATTGGTGCGCGGCACGCCGGACGAGGCGGCCGACAAGGTCCGCCGGATGCTCGACGATCTCAAGGCTGCGCGCGGCGAACTGGAGAAGGCGCAGCGCAGCGGCGCGAAGGACCAAGCGGGCGCGCTCGCGGCGAAGGCGGAACGCGTGGGCGACGCGAGCCTCGTCGCAGAGGAGGTTCCGGGGCTCGACGTCGGGGCGCTCCGGCAGCTCGCCGCGCTGGTGCGCGACAAGCTCGGATCCGCGGTCGTTATCCTCGGTCGGCGTGATGACGGAAGCGCCAACGTGGCAGTCGCCGTGAGCAAGGAGCTCGTCGGGCGTGGCCTGAAGGCCGGCGCACTCGCGCACGTCGCCAGTCAGCGCTTCGGCGGCAAGGGCGGCGGAAAGGACGACCTTGCGGTCGGTGGGGGGAAGGACGTCGATTCTCTGCCCGCCGCGCTGGCGGCCGCCGCAGACGCGGCGCGCGAGCAGCTCGCCTGATGAAGAGGATATTGGCCGTCGACCTCGGGACCGTGAGGACGGGTGTCGCCGTCGCGTCGACCGCGGTCGCGCAACCTCTTGACGTCATCGAGGAGACCGACGACGAACGCATCGTCGAACGCTTGGCCGATGTCGCGCGCAGTGAAGAAGCAACCGAGATCGTCTTCGGTCTGCCCATGAAGCTCGACGGCAGCGACGGCCCCGCCGCGACGCGCGCGCGCGAGATCGCAGCGCGCCTCGAGCAGGCACTCGGCGTCCCCGTTCATCTCTGGGACGAGCGGCTCACCACCGCTCAGGCCGAACGCGAGATGGTGGACGGCGGCGTCCGCCGAAAGAAGCGCCGCGCGTCGATCGACAAGATAGCGGCGACCGTCCTCCTGCAGAGCTACCTCGACGCGCAGACGGCGAAAGGCCGTTCGTGACCGTCACCGAGCCGCCGGTCGCCGAAGAACAGCTCCCACCGGAGCCGCCGCGTAAGCGCCGGGCGCGCCTGACGCCGCTCGGCAAGCTCGTCGTGTTCCTGCTCGTCATCCTGATCCCGCTCGGCGCGCTCGGCGGCTACGCGGTCAAGGTTTCGGGCGGTTCCGGAACCGGGCGCGAGGTCTCGGTCGTGATCGAGCCGGGCTCGTCCGCCTCGACCATCGCGGCGACGCTCGAAGACGCCGGCGTGATCAAAGCGGCGTGGCTGTTCCGCCTCTACGCGCGCGTCAAAGGAACGGCGAAGAACCTGAAACCGGGGGAGTACGTCTTCCGGAGAAACATGGGCTATGGGGCCGTCGTCGCGCTCCTCGAGAAGGGCCCGAAGATCGAGTTCACGCGCGCAACGGTGCCCGAAGGGAAGACCGTGCGCGAGACGGCCGCCATCCTTGGGAAGGTCGGCTACTTCACGGCCGACCAGTTCCTCGCCGAGGCGACGAACGGCACGCACAAGGTCTACAACCAGCGCGCCAGGCTGAAGAACCTGGAAGGGTTCCTGTTCCCGAAGACGTACGACTTCAAGGAAGGGACGACGGCGGGCGAGGCGATCGACATCCTGCTCCGTCAGTACGAGAAAGAGACCAGCACGCTCGACTGGTCGCGCGCGTCGAAGCTCGGCGTCAACGCGTACCAGATCATGGTCATCGCCAGCATGATCGAGCGCGAGGCGCGGGTGGAGAAGGATCGCGCGAAGGTGGCGCGCGTCATCTACAACCGGATCGAACGCGGGATGCGGCTTCAGATCGACGCGACCGTTCAGTACGGCATCTTCCTCAAGACGGGGTCCTACAAAAACCCCCTGCTGACCGAGGACTACAAGTTCTCCTCGCCCTACAACACCTACCTGATCGACGGGCTGCCGCCGGCGCCGATCGCCAGCCCCGGCCTCGCGTCGATCAAGGCTGCGCTCAACCCGGCCGACGGGAAGTGGCTCTATTACGTGCTGATCAACGACAAGGGCGAGCACGGCTTCGCAGAGACGTACGACGAGTTCGTGCGTCTGAAGAATTCGCGATGACCACCGACCTGTCCGGCGCGACGAGCATCGCGGGGATCATCGGCTGGCCGGTCGAAGCGAGCCTCTCGCCGCGGATCCACAACGCGGCCTTCGCGGCGACGCGCCTCGATTGGGTCTACGTGGCGTTCCCCGTGCGGCCGGGTGAGGTCGTCACCGCCGTGAAAGGGATGCGCGCGCTCGGGGTGCGCGGTCTCAACGTCACGATGCCGCACAAGCAGGAGGTGATCGCCGCGCTCGACGAGCTCGCTCCCGAGGCCGCGCGCGCCGGCGCCGTCAACACCATCGTCGCCGACGGCGACCGGCTGACCGGGACGAACACCGACGGCGCGGGTTTCCTCCGCTTCCTCGAGCAGGACGCTTCCGTCGCGCCGGGAGGCCTCCGCGTGGTGATCGTCGGGGCCGGCGGCTCGGCGCGAGCCGTCGCGCTGGCTCTCGCCGACGCCGGGGCCGAGGTCACCATCGCCGCGCGCCGGCTCGAGCAAGCCGAGAGCATCGCGGCCAAAGCCCCGACGGCGGTCCGGGCCGTGGCGCTCGACCCGGGCACCGTGGCGAAGGACGCGGACGTGATCGTCAACGCCACTCCCGTCGGACGGGAGGGAAACGAGGTCCCGATCGACGCGTCCTCCCTCGAGGACCGGCATATCGTCGTCGATCTCATCTATCACCCCGAAGCGACTCCATTGGTGCGAAGCGCGCGCGAGATGGGGGCGAAAGCCTTCAACGGGATGGGCATGCTCGTCCATCAAGCCGCGCTGTCCTTCGAGATCTGGACCGGCGTCGTCGCTCCGATCGACGCTATGCGCGCCGCGGTCGCCTGACCAGGCCCTCCGCGTAAAGCACCCCTCGGGAACTGCCGACATCTCGGAAGAGCCTCGCACTCGGGGTGGAACCAAGCGTCGTCCACGCGCGGTTGATAAGGGAGAGCGGCCATGCTCAGCGGGAACCTCGATCTGTTCGCACTGGCGGACGTGCTTCGTTTCGTCGCGCGATCGGGCGCGACCGGCGCGGTCAACATCTACCGCCCGTCCGAGGGCGGGCGCATCCTCCTCGCCGACGGCGAGGTCGTCGGCGCGACCGTCGAGAGCTTCGAGGCGACGGACCACGACGGTGTCGTCGAGGCCGGCCTCCGGCTGCTCGACGGCGGATCAGGCGAGTTCGCGCTCGACATCGAGGACGTCGAGGGCCCGACCCGCGAGGGCGTCGAAGAGTTCCTGTCTGCGATCAAGCGCCGCCGCGGCGAGTGGAAGAAGATCGTCGCCGCAGTGGGGTCCGTGGACGCGCCGATGCACGTCGACGCGCACGTCCCGGACGGTGTCACGGAGATCACCTTGTCGCCGCTCGAGTGGCAGTTGGCCGTCTCATCCGACGGGCATCGGTCGCTCCGCGAGGTCGCGAGCGACCTCGGTACGTCGCCGTTCGCGGCCGCTCAGGCGTTGCTCGCCATGTCGAACGCCGGCTTGCTGAGCCTGCCCGGCACGGGCGTGGTCGAGGCCGCGGACGACGAGGAGGAGGACGACGAGCCGGCCTCCGAGCCCGCGCGCCGCGCGCCGGTGGTCGAAGCCGCGCCGGAATACGACGAAGAGGACGTCACGGACGAGCCCGAGGCGGCCCAGGACGAAGACCTCGACCCGGCAGAGCTGCTCCGGGAGCTCGGCGGCCAGCGGCCGCCCCGCGCCCGCCGCCTCACGCCGGCCACCCGAGAAGAACAACGGCTGCGTCTGCGTTCTCGCTGACACCCTTCTCCAGTCGGCCACTGAGCGCGCCGATACTCCTGATACCTGCCGAATTCCGGCATGGAAGCGGGAGAGAAGGCCGGCGCGATCCGTTCCGTTGCTCCGGCCCCTATGAACCCTGAGCGGGTTCTGGAGGCATGTCCGTGGGCCCGATAGCCCCCGGCGACACGTCGATGTCGAAGAGAAGGAAGCAGCTCGGCGAGGTCCTCATCGAGGAGGGCCTCATCACCTACGAGCAGCTCGAGCAGGCGCTCGCCGAGCAGGCGCGGAGCGGCCGCGCGCTGGGGCGCGTTCTCATCGATCTCGACTTGCTCGCGGAACAAGACCTCGTCTCCGCGCTCGCGAAGCAGATCGGCCTGCCGTTCGTGGACCTCGGCGACTACCCGGTCGATCCGGCGGCTGCGTCCCTGATCTCGGATGCGCTGGCGAAGCGCTACTCGGCGCTGCCGATCGGTTACGAGGACTCGAAGCTCGTCGTCGCGATGAGCGATCCCGCGAACGTGTTCGCGCTCGACGACATCCGTACGATCACCGGCCTCGACATCAAGGCGGTCGTGGCCACGCGTTCGGACATCCACAACGCGATCGCGCGGTTCCACCGCCTCGACCAGTCCGTCGAAGACATCGTCGGAGCGGCCGCGGACGAAACCGCAGAGCTCGAGGATCTCGCGAAGACGCGCGAGCTCGTCGAGGACGCGCCGATCGTCAAGCTCGTCAACCTGCTGATCACACAGGCGGTGCAGGAGCGGGCGTCGGACATCCACATCGAGCCGGCCGAGAAAGACGTGCGGATCCGGTACCGCATCGACGGCGTGCTCCACGAGGTCATGCGGTCGCCGAAATCGATCCAGTCCGGCGTGATCTCCCGCCTCAAGATCATGGCCGACATCAACATCGCCGAGCGTCGTATCCCACAGGACGGCCGCGTCGGCCTCGTCGTCGGCGGAAAGGCCATCGATCTGCGCGTGGCGACGTTGCCGACCGTCTACGGCGAGAAGGTCGTCATCCGCATCCTGGACAAGTCCTCCGTCCTCCTCAACCTGCAGGATCTCGGTTTCAGCGAGGGCAACTTCACGCGCTACGAGTCGTCGTTCAAGAAGCCCTACGGCATGATCCTCGTCACCGGGCCGACCGGCTCGGGAAAGTCGACGACCCTGTACGCGACGCTGAACATCATCAACACGCCCGAGCGCAACATCATCACGGTTGAGGACCCGGTCGAGTATCGGCTCGCCGGCGTTAACCAGATCCAGATCAACCCGAAAGCGGGCCTCACATTCGCGAGCGCCCTGCGCTCGATCCTGCGCTCCGACCCCGACGTCGTTCTGATCGGCGAGATCCGCGACCGCGAGACCGCTCAGATCGCGGTCGAGGCCGCCCTTACCGGCCACCTCGTCCTCTCCACGCTGCACACGAACGACGCGCCGTCGGCCATCTCGCGCCTCCTCGAGATGGGCATCGAGCCGTTCCTCGTGTCGTCCGCGCTCGACGGCATCCTGGCGCAGCGCCTCATGCGCGTCCTGTGCGACCGCTGCAAGGAGCTCTACGCCCCGACCGAGGAAGCCCTCCGCGAAGCGGGGATCCCTTTGCTGCCGGACGGCACGGTCCCGAAGCTGTACCGGCCCGTCGGCTGTACCAATTGCTCGAAGACGGGCTTCCGGGGGCGTGTGGCTGCGCACGAGGTCATGCTCAAGTCGGAGGAGATCGAACGTCTGACCGCCGAACGACGCTCCGCCGAGGAGATCGGCCGCATCGCGCGCGAGCAAGGGATGAGGACCCTGCGCGAGGACGGGATCGACAAGGTCCTCCAGGGCGTCACCAGCATCGAAGAGATCATGCGGGTGATCGTCTAGCGCTCCGGCCGGACCTTTCCGGCAATCCTCCCTTCTAGGCCTGTAAAGCACACCACTTTCCGCGCCGACACAACCAGTGGATATCACCACGACCGGGGGTCGTTCTTGGCCGTAGGTTCCAAGCCGCTGGGTGAGGTGCTCGTCGACGAGCGCCTCCTTTCGCGTGAGCAGCTCCAGCAGGCGCTGATCAGGCAGAAGGAGTCGGGACAGCCTCTCGGCAAGATCCTGCTCGAGATGGGGCTCGTCGAGGAGAAGTCCCTCGTCGAGGCCGTCTCGAAGCAGATCGGCGTGGCCTTCGTCGACCTCGAGGACCCGCGCCTCGACCGTGCGGTCGTGGACCTCGTCCCGCTGGATTTCGCCCGGTCCCGCGAGGCGGTCCCGGTGCGGATCGAGGACAACGCCCTCGTCGTCGCGATGGCGCACCCGTCGAACCGAAGCACGATCCAAGAGATCGAAGAGATGACCGGGCATCAGGTGACGCCGGCCCTGGCGGTCCGTCGCCACCTGCTGATCGCGCTCGAGCGCATCGCGACCATGCCGCCCGAGCAGCAGAGCTACGAGGAAGAGGTTCTGCAGGAGATGGTTCCGGCCGGCGAGCTCGCCGCCGAGACCAAAGAGATCCACATCCACGATCTCCTCGAACGCGCGATGGTCGAGAACGCATCGGACATCCATCTGACGGTGGGGACGCCGCCGGTGATGCGGATCCACGGCAAGCTCGTCCGCCTCGAGGAGTACCCGATCCTCCAGCCGGCCGAGATCCGCCGCCTGGTCTACGGGATCCTGACCCAGAAGCAGCGCGAGACGCTCGAGGAGCATCAGGAGCTCGATCTCTCGTACTCGCTGCCGCAGAAGGCGCGGTTCCGGCTCAACGTCTACTTCCAGAAGGACGCCGTCGGCGCGGCGTTCCGCCAGATCCCGATCGACGTTCGCCACATCGACGAGCTGGGATTGCCGCCGAAGGTCGCCGACTTCGCGCGACTTGCTCGCGGCTTCGTCCTCGTCACCGGGCCCACCGGGTCCGGTAAGTCGACGACCTTGGCCGCGATCGTCGACGTGATCAACCGCGAGCGTCCCGACCACATCATGACGGTCGAGGATCCGATCGAGTACCTCCATAAGCACAAGACCGCGATCATCAACCAGCGCGAGGTCGGCACCGACACGAAATCCTTCGCCAACGCTCTGAAGCACGTGCTGCGGCAGGACCCGGACGTGATCCTGGTGGGGGAGATGCGCGACCTCGAGACGATCTCGACCGCGCTGACCGCCGCCGAGACCGGGCACCTTGTTTTCGCGACCCTGCACACGCAGGACGCGCCGCAGACGATCGACCGCATCATCGACGTCTTCCCGCCGCACCAGCAGCAGCAGGTGCGCGTCCAGCTGGCCGCGTCTCTCCAGGGCGTGGTCACTCAGCAGCTACTGCCGACGTCCAACGGCACCGGCCGCGTGCTCGCGATCGAGATCCTGATCGCGACCCCGGCGGTGCGGAACCTGATCCGCGAGGGGAAGACGCACATGATCTACTCGTCGATGCAGGCCGGCGCGAAGTTCGGCATGCAGACGATGGATCAGGCGCTCGCCGACCTCGTGAAGGCGAACAAGATCACCTTCGAGCTCGCGCTCGAGCGCTGCCACAACGCAGAAGACCTCGCGAAGCTCGCCGGGAGGGCCTGATGGCGGCCACGTTCGCGTACAAGGTGCGGGACAAGGACGGGAAGATGGTCGCCGGCACCCTCGAGGCCGACAGCCAGGCCGTCGTCGCCACCAAGCTCCGCTCGATGGGGTTCGCGCCCGTCCTCATCGAGGAGCAGAAGAAGACGGTCGGCAAGATGGAGATCAAACTGCCGGGGGCCGGCCGCGTCAAGGCGAAGGATCTCGCCGTCTTCTCGCGCCAGTTCGCGACGATGATCAACTCCGGCCTGTCCCTGCTGCGTGCGCTGAACATCCTCGCCGAGCAGACGGAGAACAAGAGGCTGGCCGAGACGATCGCCGACGTCCGCGCGGAGGTCGAGAAGGGCACGTCGCTCTCGGCGGCATTGACGAAGCACCCGAAGGTCTTCAAGCGCCTCTACGTCGCGATGATCCGCGCCGGTGAGATCGGCGGTGTGCTGGACAGCGTTCTGCTGCGATTGGCGGAGAACCTCGAGAAGGACGTCGCCCTGAAGCAGAAGATCAAGAGCGCGATGACCTACCCGACGGTCGTCTTCTGCCTGGTGATCCTGATCCTCGTCGGGATGCTGATCTTCGTCGTCCCGACGTTCAAGAACCTCTACAAGGACCTCGGCGGCGATCTGCCGCTGCCGACGCGCCTCCTTATCGGCGCGTCCGATAACGCGAAGAAGTTCTGGTACCTCGTAGCCGGGGCTGCCATCGGCGCTGCCGTCGGCATCAAGCGTTGGATCAACACCGAGCAGGGTCGCGGCAAATGGGACGCCTTGAAGCTCAAGGCCCCGGTCTTCGGCACCCTCGTCCACAAGTCGGCGCTGTCCCGCTTCTCGCGGACGCTGTCCGTCCTGATGCGCTCCGGGGTCCCGATCCTGCAGTCGCTGGACATCGTCAAGGAAACCGTCAGCAACAGCGTCATGTCGCAGGCGGTCTCCGACGTCGCGGTATCGGTCAAGGAGGGTGAGAGCATCGCGCGGCCCCTCGAGCGTCACGACGTTTTCCCACCGATGGTCGTCCAGATGATCTCGGTCGGGGAGGAGACGGGAGCGTTGGACACCATGTTGGGCAAGGTCGCCGATTTCTACGACCAAGAGGTCGAGGCAACCGTCGACGCGCTCACCTCTCTTATCGAGCCCGTCCTCATCGCCGTGATGGGCGTCGTCGTCGGTGGCATGGTGGTCGCGCTCTACATGCCGATGTTCAACATCATCAAGCTGATCCAGTAGACCCGCGTCCGCCACGCTAGGCGTTCCCAAGAGGTAGTTCCCACGGGCTAGCAGCCAGGTAGCAAGCCGGGACCTTTCTGGACCATTTCGAGCTCGGATGCCGGACGAAACGGGACAAGTTCGGGCGCGCGTGGCCTAAAGCAACCTGAAGCTCTCCCCGATACCAGCGTTGACGAAATCGTCGTCGACGCCCGCGTCTGCGGGAGAAGGAGGAAACATGTTCTTGGCCATCCGTGAGCGCCTCGAGCGCGGACGGGAAGAGGGAGGGTTCACCCTCATCGAGTTGATGGTGGTCGTGCTCATCATTGCCATCCTTATCGCGATCGCCATCCCGACCTTCCTCGGTGCCCGAAAGCGTGCGCAGGACAAGCAGGCGCAGTCGAACCTCCGCAACGCTCTCACCGCTGAGAAGACGTATTACGTCGATCACCAGGACTACGCGTCCGACGACGTGGCGGCCGAGCTCGCGGACCTGCAAGGGATCGAGTCCTCGCTCCAGTGGGACACCACCGACGCCTCGCAGCGCGGTGTTGACGTCACGGCCCCGGCGGTTGCCGGTACGGACGTCGCCGTGATCCTGCAGTCCGACAGCAAGAGCGGTACCACGTTCTGCATGCTCGACATCGCGACCGCGACGGCGACGCATCAGCCTGGTACCTACTTCGACAAGGACACGACGGCTCCGCTGGCGTGCCCTGCCGAGAACGCAGCCACCTGGACCGCTGACGCAGCGGCTGGCTGGTAACGAGTCCGATAGGTCTGGAGGCGGCGGCGATCCCGCCGCCTCCACCTTTTTCCGGCCTTTTCGGGATGGTCAAGGAAACCCCCCGCAAGGCCGATATTCGCAGGTGAAGGCCCATATCCCGGGAGAGAATTTGAGGATCCGCGACCGACTCGCCGAGGGCGAGGAGGGCTTCACGATCATCGAGCTGATGGCGGCGTTGTCCGTGCTCGCCATCGGCTTCTTCTCGCTCGCCGGCGCCTTGGGGCTGAGCTTCAAGCAGATCTCTCTCGGTCGGCAGCGCCAGACCGCGACGGAGGTGGGCAATGCCCGCGTCGAGCACCTCCGCAGCGTCCCGTACGACCTCGTGGCACTCACCTGGGACGAGTCCGATCCCGACGCCGCGCCTCTCCACACCACCGACGCCGACAACCCGGATCACTTCATCAGCGCCGACGACACCCAATTCGATGTCACCGGTGACGGCGACTACGAGGACCTGATCCTCGACACGACCAACGGGCAGGTGCCGCACATCGACGACCCGTTCAGCGTCGGAGCGATCACGATGGCGGTGTACCAGTACGTCACGTGGGCCGACCAAGCGAACAACGTCAAACGTCTGACCGTCGTCATCGTCTACAAGCCGGCGGCCCTGCCGGGCGCGGCCAAGATGGTGCGGGTCTCATCGTTCTTCACGCCGGGCACCGTGACCGTCGACGGATCGCAAGCCGGGTCTACCGTCGGGGGTGGGACGACGCCGACGGCAACGCCGACCGCGACGCCGACCGGCTCGTGCAACGGGGACACGAGCGCGCCGTCCGGCACGTTCCAGATCATCTCGAACACGGGCCAGACGGGATACACCGCGAGCACGACGGTCACGCTCAAGCTCACGCTGACCGACGGTTGCTCGCCGATCTGGGCGAAGTTCTCGAACGACGGCACGACCTACGGCGAATGGGTGACCTACGATTCGTCGAACCCGACAGTGACCTGGACGCTGTCGTCCGGCGACGGCACGAAGACCATTCGCGCGAGGGTTCGCGACGGGAACGCCAACGAGACCTCGCTGAGCAACCAGTCGGTCATCCTGGATACACAGAAACCGGGGAGCCCCGGGACGCTCGTCCCGACCATCCACTGTTCGGGCTCCGATCGCACGGTCACGTTGAACTGGGGCATCTCGAGTGGGAGCCCGATCGGCTACCGCGTGTATGAGAGCGATAACTCCGGCGCGTGGACCGTCCTCACGACGAGCAGCCTGCTGACGCACACCACATCGCACAAGAAGAGCCTTGATTCCGTCCGCTTCTACGTCGCCGCGTACGACCCGGCGGGGAACGAATCCGATGCCAGCAATATCGTCTCGATCGCCAAGAACCAGTGCAGCTGAGGGTGGAGCCGGCCACGCTGGCTTCACGCTCATCGAGCTTGTCGTGACCGTCGCTCTTCTGCTGACGGTCATGGGCGGCTTGCTGACCGTGTTCGAAAGCGTGCAGCGGTCGGCCACGTTCGTTCAAGAGCGCAGCGAGACCCTCGACGAGATGCGCGTCGCGCTCGACCAGATGACCAAGGAGATCCGCCAGGCGGAGTTCGTCAAGACGACGTCGACGGCCAGCCGACTCGAGATGACCACCTACGTGCTTGGGGTGCGGAAGTCGATCGTCTACGAGGTCCTTGCCGGGACCCTGAAGCGGACGGTCGATTCGGCGGCGGCCAGGCCGATCCAGACGCACGTGGCCTCCACGAACCTGTTCTCGTACACGACCGACGCTTCGGGCGTGATCCAGCTCGTGAAGCTTGATCTCGACGTCCACCCGGCTCGCCGGCCGGACACCAACGTGCTCCTCACATCCGAGGTTCGCCTCCGGAACAAGGTGATCGCGTGATCGTCACGGCCATCCGCCGGCGGCTCCAGAACGAGGAGTCCGGCTTCGTCATGATCACGGCCGTCGTTCTGCTCGCCGTGATGGGAACCTTGATGGCGCTCGTGATGTCCGTCGGGACGCACACCAACTTCTCCACGGCGCGTGGCCGCAGCTGGACGCAAGCCGTGCACGTCGCGGAGGCCGGCGTGCACAAAGCGATCGCGTCGTTGGACGCAACCAACGGCACCTACGCCGGAACGTTCAGCGGCGCGACCGACGAGGGAACCTTCACGGTCACCGTGATACACCAGACCCGCAAGCGGATCCGCATCGATTCGACGGGCGTCGTCGCCGGCACGGCCGGTCTCGGCGCGACGCGCAAGCTGCGGGTCACGATGGCGCCGCCCTCGTCGTTCCTCTACGCCATGCTCTCGAACACCAGCATCGTGACCAAGGGCAACGACGTCATCGAGGGCGACGTGTGGTCGAACCAGAACGTCTTCCTCGAGCAGGGGAACACCGTCCACGGGAGCATCACGGCGGCGACCGGATGGATCCATCTCATGAACGGCACGACCGTCGAGGGCGACGCGCAGTCGGGCGGGTACGACCTGACCAACAGCGATCGCGCTGTGCACCTCGAGAGCGGCGGGCTGATCGAAGGCAACGTCAAGGCGTCGGTGGTCGCTCCGCCGGATCCCATCACCTGCGGGGGAGAGGACCCGACCAAGTACAAGGTGCGCGTCGAGGGTACCGCTTCCATCGGCGGGAACGTCACGACCTGGGGCCCGAAGACCGGCTCGGGGACCGTCGTCGGCACGATCTATCAGAACGTGTGCAGTGCGGCTCCGCCGACGCGGACGCTCCCGACGTTCACGTACGCCGCGTCGAACTACGACCCCGCTACGTTGCACGAGTACGGGACGCCCGACACGCCGTCGGCGACCGCGGTGTCGGAATTCCAGACCTACCTGGCGGCGCACGCGTCGTCGATGAGTGGAACCTTCTATCTCAACCAGTCGAGTCCCGTGAACCAGGACGTTCGCGTGGACCTCACCAGCGTCGTCATCACGGGCGACTTGACGATCATCTCCAACACGCCGGTCTTCACCAACGGCGTCAGCGACAGCACGTCCGACGCGATCTTCACCCTCGTCTCGACGTACCAGCCGCCGACGGGATCGAACTGCGACGTCAACCAAGACAAGAGCGAGTGCTCCGTTCACCTGAAGAACAACTTCGAACCGTCCGGCAACACGGCCGTCATCGTCTACGCGCCGTACGGGCCGGTCGCCGTGAAGAACAACCAGGTCCAGTTCGGCACCATCTACGCCGACGCGATCGAGATCAAGAACAACCAGAGCCTCACCTACGACTCCCGCGTGGAGCGTGTCGTCGGCTTCGGTGCGGTGACCTACGAGGTCGAGACCTGGATCGAGCTCGTTCCCTAACCGGGTTCGCCTTTCCGGGGTAGCGGCAAGGGTAGGCTCGGCGCGGCATGAGGGCGTTCGCGGCGGTTCTCGCGGGTGTGAGCGGGCTCGCGTTCGGCAGCTTCATGAGCGTCGTCGTCCACCGCGTGCCGAAGAAGGAGTCGATCGTCGCCCCGCGGTCGCGCTGCCCGAACTGCGGCCATCAGCTCGCGGCTCTGGACAACATCCCTATCGTCTCCTGGCTGATGCTCGGCGGCAAGTGCCGCTACTGCAAGGCGCCCGTCTCGCCGCGCTACCTGGCCGCCGAGGTCCTGACCGCTCTCGTCTGGGTCCTCGCGGTCGTTCGGCTTCCGCTCGGCTGGGGGTTGCTGGCGTACCTCCCGTTCCTCTGGGTTCTCGTCTGTCTGTCGTTGATCGATCTCGAGACGAAGCTGCTGCCGAACGCCATCGTCTACCCGTCGCTGATCGCTGGGGTCCCTCTTCTGGCGGTCGTGACGGCACTGGCCGGTGTGCCGTGGTCGGCCTGGATCCGGGGGATCGAGGGGATGGTCGTCGGCGCCGGCGTCTTCTTCGTGATCGCGTTGATCTACCCCGCCGGGATGGGCATGGGCGACGTGAAGTTCGCCGGGTTGATCGGGCTCTTCGTCGGCTACGCCAGCTGGAGCTACCTCGTCGCCGCGTTCTTCCTGGCCTTCCTGACCGGGGCGATCGTCGGGGTCTTGTTGATGGTGGGGGGGAAGGCCGGCCGGAAGACGGCCATCCCGTTCGGGCCCTTCATGGCCCTGGGAGCGATCCTGGCCGTCCTATTCGGCGACCCCATCGTGCGGCTGTACCGGGGCTGAGAGCCCCGGAGAGCCGAAAAAAGCTCCCATCCCGTCTGTTCCCTGGGGCGTCCACTGTTTGCCCTGACCACACAGGGTAATCGCTGCTAATTACAGTTGTGTAGTTCTCAAGCTGTCATCTTCCGTCGCCGAGTCTGGCTATTGACAACGAAAGAGCAAGATGTGTAGCGTCGGGTCTCCCGTTCCAGATGGTGAAGTTGTGGAACTTGGGGAAGTTGTGGAACCTGTGGCAGTTGGTGCAGAAGTCCGTTTCTGGAGGAGAGCCGGGTGATGAGTCCTCCGCGTCGGAGCCCATACGTCGGGGATCGCCTTCTTACCGTCGGTGAGGTGGCGGCCCTGATGCGGGTGTCCAGCATGACGGTGTACCGGTTGATCAAGAGCGGCAGCCTCGCCGCGATCCGGGTCGGCAAGAACTACCGGATCCGCGAGAGCGACGTGAACCGGTATCTGTCCGATCGAGCCGTCCAAGTCGATAACGGGTAGGGGCCATGGCCCGCGCACTCCTGGGACTCGACATCGGG